>NZ_PYQM01000039.1:0-37221 GCF_003027595.1 Escherichia sp. 20412-1
CGTCTGCGTTTCTCCGGTCCTAAGACATCAATCATCTGTTCTCCAATGACTAGTCTAAAAACTAGTATTAAGACTATCACTTATTTAAGTGATATTGGTTGTCTGGAGATTCTGGGGGCTAGTCTAACCAGCTTTAATCCATCTCTAAAAGCCGATACTTACAACAATAAATCCAGCTATAGTAAAGTCACTTTTTACAATTAGTGGTATCTCATTGTTATATTTAATTGGCTGAAAACACTACTTATACGTTTTCTGATATTAGCAGAAAAACATATGGAGATAGAGATGAATATCTATATTGGATGGTTATTTAAATTAATCCCTTTGCTAATGGGGGTAATATGCATCGCATTAGGTGAGTTTGTATTAGCAGGTTCTGGACAAAGTGAATACTTCGTTGCAGGGCATGTTCTGATTTCTCTCTCTGCAATATGTCTGGCATTGTTCACTACCGCATTTATTATTATCTCTCAGTTAAATCATGGCGTGAATAAACTCTACAACACATTATTCCCTGTTATTGGTTATGCTGGCTCCATTGCAACTATGATTTGGGGATGGTCATTTCTGGCCAGCGATAATGTGATGGCAGATGAATTTGTCGCCGGGCATGTGATTTTCGGTGTTGGCATGATTGCCGCCTGCGTATCAACCGTGGCGGCCTCTTCCGGGCATTTTCTGCTGATCCCGAAAAACGCAGCGGGTAGTAAGAGTGATGGAACACCATTGCAGGCGTATTCTTCAACTATCGGTAATTACTTAATTGCTATCCCCGTTCTGCTCACTCTCTTCGGTTTTATTTGGTCAATAGTGCTGTTACGCAGCGCAAATATCACACCACATTATGTTGCAGGCCATGTGCTCCTGGGGCTAACAGCAATTTGCGCTTGTCTTATTGGTCTGGTTGCTACCATCATCCATCAAACGCGGAATACGTTCTCAGCGAAAGAACATTGGCTCTGGTGTTATTGGGTTATTTTACTCGGTTCACTTACCGTTATTCAGGGCATCTACGTATTAATCAGTTCAGATGAAAATGCCCGTCTGGCTCCGGGTATTATTCTCATTTGTCTGGGGATGATCTGCTACAGTATTTTCTCCAAAGTGTGGTTGCTGGCGCTGGTCTGGAGACGCGCCTGTTCGTTAACCAACAGAATACCCATGATACCCGTATTTACCTGTCTGTTTTGCCTGTTCCTCGCGGCATTCCTTGCAGAGATTGCGCAAACCGATATGGCTTACTTTATTCCCTCGCGGGTTCTGGTTGGCTTAGGTGCAGTGTGTTTTACGCTATTTTCAATCGTTTCTATATTAGAAGCAGGGTCTGCAAAAAAATAATAGAAAAGACTTCAGATAAGACGCTGAGCGTCTTATCTGGGCTTTATTCAGGTTGATTCCCCCTGATTTCACTGCGAAAACGAGGGGGTACTTTACGTCTTATTCTGCCGCCAAATCCTGCGCACAAGCCCACGCGCTGGACCACGCCCACTGGAAGTTATAGCCTCCCAGCCAGCCTGTGACGTCCATCACTTCACCAATAAAGTACAGCCCAGACACTTTGCGCGCTTCCATCGTCCGTGATGAGAGTTCATTGGTGTCCACGCCGCCGAGAGTCACTTCGGCGGTGCGATAGCCTTCGGTGCCGTTGGGTTGTACGCGCCACTCGGTCAATGTGGTAATCAGCGCCTGTTGGTCACGCACGTTGAGCTGTTTTAGCGGGACGTCCGGGATTTGCCCAAGTTGTTGCAACCGTTCAACCAACCGTTTCGGCAGATGAACCGCCAACGTGTTCTTCAGACTCTGATTCGGATGTGCACTGCGCTGCTCGTTAAGGAAGGCTTCCAGGTCGACATCCGGTAGCAGATTGATGCTGACAAATTCACCCGGTTGCCAGTAGCTGGATATCTGCAACACCGCCGGACCTGATAAGCCACGATGCGTGAAGAGTAAATTTTCACGGAACACCGTGCCGTTTTCAGCGGTAATCACTGAAGGTACTGCAACGCCTGCCAGCACCTGTAACTCTTCCAGCAACGGTTTATGCAGTGTGAATGGCACCAGACCAGCGCGCGTCGGCAACACGTTGAGGCCAAATTGTTCGGCAATCTTATAACCGAACGGCGACGCGCCCAGACCCGGCATCGAGAGGCCTCCGGTCGCAATGACCAGTTTATCGCAGCCGACGGTCATACCATTCAGTTCAAGCGTAAAACCCGTTTCATCCTTTGCCACACTCAGCACTTCGCTACGCAATCTGAAGGTCACATTACCCTTCTCACACTCTGCCACCAGCATGTCAACAATCTGCTGTGCGGAGTCATCGCAAAAGAGTTGCCCTAACGTTTTCTCGTGCCAGGCGATGCCGTGTTTATTGACCAGATCAATAAAATCCCACTGCGTAAATCGGGCGAGGGCAGACTTACAAAAATGCGGATTCTGGCTCAGATAGGCACCAGGCTCGACATAAAGGTTGGTAAAATTGCAGCGCCCACCACCAGACATGAGGATTTTGCGCCCCGGTTTTTTACCATTATCGATCAGCAAAACTCTGCGCCCTGCCTGACCTGCCAGCGCAGAACAGAACATACCAGCCGCACCAGCGCCTATAATAATGGCATCAAACCTTTCCACGTTGCGCTCCTCTTAGAAAAAATGGGCGTGAATTGTAAAGATTCCTCAGTGGCCGCACCAGCATCAATATTACTTAGGGGAAGTATTTATCTGAATTATATAAGATAATTATTTTTTGAGTGAAATTCATACAGGAGGCAAATCAAAAAAATCTATATTTCACTTTGCCCGCGCCGCGAAAGTCACTGATAATGCGCCGCGTTCATGTCCTCAAAATGGCGTAACGTCCTATGCTACATTTGTTTGCTGGCCTGGATTTGCATACCGGGCTGTTATTATTGCTTGCACTGGCTTTTGTGCTGTTCTACGAAGCCATCAATGGTTTCCATGACACCGCCAACGCCGTGGCAACTGTCATCTATACCCGCGCGATGCGTTCTCAGCTCGCAGTGGTTATGGCGGCAGTGTTCAACTTCCTGGGTGTTTTGCTGGGTGGTCTTAGTGTTGCCTATGCCATTGTGCATATGCTGCCGACAGATCTGCTGCTTAATATGGGATCGTCTCATGGCCTTGCTATGGTGTTCTCTATGTTGCTGGCGGCGATTATCTGGAACCTTGGTACGTGGTACTTTGGTTTGCCTGCATCCAGCTCCCATACGCTGATTGGCGCGATTATCGGTATTGGTTTAACCAATGCGTTGATGACCGGTACATCAGTGGTGGATGCACTCAATATCCCGAAAGTATTAAGTATTTTCGCATCTCTGATCGTTTCCCCTATTGTCGGCCTGGTGTTTGCTGGTGGTCTGATTTTCTTGCTGCGTCGCTACTGGAGCGGCACCAAGAAACGCGCCCGTATCCACCTGACCCCAGCGGAGCGTGAAAAGAAAGACGGTAAGAAAAAGCCGCCGTTCTGGACACGTATCGCACTGATCCTTTCCGCTGTCGGCGTGGCGTTTTCTCACGGAGCGAACGATGGTCAGAAAGGCATTGGTCTGGTTATGCTGGTACTGATTGGCGTCGCACCAGCAGGCTTCGTGGTTAATATGAATGCCACAGGTTACGAAATCACTCGTACCCGCGATGCTATCAACAACGTGGAAGCTTACTTTGAGCAACACCCTGCGCTGCTCAAACAGGCGACCGGTGCTGATCAGTTAGTGCCGACTCCGGAAGCAGGCGCAACACAGCCTGCGGAGTTCCATTGCCATCCGTCGAATACCATTAACGCGCTCAACCGCCTGAAGGGCATGTTGACCGCCGATGTGGAAAGCTACGACAAGCTGTCGCTTGACCAGCGTAGCCAGATGCGCCGCATTATGCTGTGCGTTTCTGACACTATCGACAAAGTGGTGAAAATGCCTGGCGTCACTGCGGATGATCAGCGTCTGTTGAAGAAATTGAAGTCCGATATGCTTAGCACCATCGAGTATGCTCCGGTATGGATCATCATGGCGGTCGCGCTGGCGTTAGGTATCGGGACGATGATTGGCTGGCGTCGTGTGGCGACGACTATCGGTGAGAAAATCGGTAAGAAAGGCATGACCTACGCTCAGGGGATGTCTGCCCAGATGACGGCGGCGGTGTCTATCGGTCTGGCGAGTTATACCGGGATGCCTGTTTCCACCACTCACGTACTCTCCTCTTCCGTAGCGGGGACGATGGTCGTTGATGGCGGTGGCTTGCAGCGTAAAACGGTAACCAGCATTCTGATGGCCTGGGTGTTTACCCTCCCGGCTGCAGTGCTGCTCTCCGGCGGGTTGTACTGGATCTCCTTGCAGTTCCTGTAATCGCACGCATAAAAACGAGCGGGTCAGTTTTCTGGCCCGCTTTTTTTATGCCTTATTGCCGTGGTACTTAATGCCAAATCATCAATGCAATCAGGCTTATCACCACCAGACCACACAATGCGCTGGTCAGGATAAACTGCCGACGCACACGCTCGCAGCGACGAATAAACTCATCATCGTGATGATCACGATACCTCTGAGCATAGATATACCAAACGAGACGAACCTGTTTGTTGGGTTGGCCATGTGAGGTAAAAAAGCCCCCTCCATCAACATATTGATAGAGCAATGGATCGCAATTACGCAGTACCACTAACAACGCGCGTAGTGATGAGAAATAGCGCGCCATGTTAACAATGCAAACGACACATAAAGCCCAAAATAATGCGACGGTGCTTATCATACCTCCTCCCCGGCGACCTGCCCACGGAGTTCCACCCCGGGGCTACCGCTCCCGATACGCTGCCAATCAGTTAACACCAGGTCCTGGAGAAACCGCTTTTGTCGTAACGAACATCCGAGCGGCTCTATAGATAGTGTAGGAGATCAGGTTGTTTTTTTTCCATAAGGTTAACCACTATCAATATATTCATGTCGAAAATTTGATTATCTGATTGGTAAGCAAGGCGGATTGACGGATCATCCAGGTCGCTATAAGGTAAGGATGGTCTTAACACTGAATCTTTACGGCTGGGTTAGCCCCGCGCACGTAGTTCGCAGGACGCGGGTGACGTAACGGCACAAGAAACGCTAGCTGGCCAGTCATCGACAACTTTATGGAAGGAGTAACACTATGGCTTATAAACACATTCTCATCGCGGTCGATCTCTCCCCGGAAAGCAAAGTTCTGGTAGAGAAAGCGGTCTCTATGGCCCGCCCCTACAATGCGAAGGTTTCTCTGATCCACGTAGATGTAAACTACTCTGACCTATACACCGGACTTATTGATGTGAATCTGGGTGATATGCAGAAACGCATTTCCGAAGAGACTCATCACGCGCTGACTGAGCTTTCCACTAACGCAGGCTACCCAATTACTGAAACCCTGAGCGGCAGCGGCGATCTGGGTCAGGTTCTGGTTGATGCGATCAAGAAATACGATATGGATCTGGTGGTTTGTGGTCATCACCAGGACTTCTGGAGCAAACTGATGTCTTCCGCACGCCAGCTAATCAACACCGTTCACGTTGATATGCTGATTGTTCCACTGCGTGACGAAGAAGAATAATCATTCCCCTCTACTTGCTCCTGAACGCCCGCTCATGCGGGCGTTCTGCTTTTTGTTTTGAGCCGATGTTAATCTGCAGTCAGAAAGCTCACTGCGTAGCGAGCAATTCAAATTTACACCCCATAAAAAAGCATGTAACGCCATTACACATAAAAACATCAGCATGATTGGCTGGTTATTTTTGCTGTGATAGTGCATTAATGCATTCATTACATCAATATTAAGAATTTTAGACGCGTGTAAAATCTTTCGCGCGCAATCACTTACGCGTTCATACTTTTCAGGACGGTATTGGAAGGTTAATAAATATGAATACAACAACACCCACTGGGATGCTGCAGCAACCTCGCCCATTTTTTATGATCTTTTTTGTCGAATTATGGGAACGATTCGGCTACTACGGCGTGCAAGGCGTGCTGGCGGTTTTCTTCGTTAAACAGCTCGGATTTTCACAAGAGCAAGCCTTTGTCACCTTTGGTGCCTTTGCGGCGCTGGTCTATGGCCTTATCTCGATCGGCGGTTATGTTGGCGACCATCTATTGGGAACCAAACGCACCATTGTTCTCGGGGCAATTGTGCTGGCGATTGGCTACTTTATGACCGGGATGTCGTTACTCAAACCTGACCTGATCTTCATCGCGCTGGGGACTATCGCCGTCGGCAACGGCTTGTTTAAAGCCAACCCTGCCAGCTTGCTTTCTAAGTGCTATCCGCCAAAAGATCCGCGGCTCGATGGCGCTTTCACCCTGTTTTACATGTCAATCAACATCGGCTCGTTGATAGCATTATCGCTGGCACCAGTTATCGCTGACAGATTTGGTTATTCCGTCACCTATAATCTGTGCGGTGCGGGGTTAATTGTCGCGTTACTGGTCTACATCGCCTGTCGTGGAATGGTAAAAGATATTGGTTCTGCGCCAGACTTCCGACCAATGAGCTTCAGCAAACTGTTGTACGTGTTGATTGGCAGCGTGGTGATGATCTTCGTCTGCGCATGGCTGATGCACAACGTGGAAGTTGCCAACCTGGTGCTGATAGTCCTCTCCATCGTCGTCACCATTATTTTCTTCCGTCAGGCATTCAAGCTGGATAAAACCGGGCGCAACAAGATGTTTGTCGCCTTTGTGCTGATGCTCGAAGCGGTGGTGTTTTACATCCTCTACGCCCAGATGCCAACATCACTGAACTTCTTTGCCATCAACAACGTGCATCATGAAATCCTCGGCTTTTCCATCAACCCGGTCAGCTTCCAGGCGCTCAATCCGTTCTGGGTGGTCATTGCCAGCCCGGTACTGGCGACTATCTATACCCGTCTGGGCAGCAAAGGCAAAGATCTCTCGATGCCGATGAAATTCACCCTTGGTATGTTTATGTGTTCATTGGGTTTTCTGACTGCCGCCGCTGCGGGGATGTGGTTTGCTGATGCCCAGGGACTGACATCGCCGTGGTTTATCGTCCTGGTTTACTTGTTCCAGAGCCTGGGTGAACTGTTTATTAGCGCCCTGGGTCTGGCGATGATTGCTGCGCTGGTGCCGCAGCATTTGATGGGATTTATTCTCGGGATGTGGTTCCTGACGCAGGCAGCCGCATTCTTGCTGGGCGGCTATGTAGCGACATTTACCGCCGTGCCGGACAACATTACCGATCCGCTACAGACATTACCGGTCTACATCGATGTGTTTAGCAAAATTGGTCTGGTCACGCTGGGCGTTGCGGTGGTAATGCTGCTGATGGTGCCGTGGCTGAAACGGATGATTGAGACGCCAGAAAGCAATTAATTTTTCCTGCAGCAAACCGGGTAGCAGTAACGCTACCCGGTTTACTTTTACGCTGGTGTCCCGGCATAAATATCAAAGCGATGCCCTTTGGTAACGACCGCGTTAGGCGTGGCGACATTCGCCAGCGGCGGGGCGTAGTCCGGCCGTTTGACCACCACGCGTTTTGTCGCTAACTGGCGAGCAGGCTCCAGCAACCCATCCGCATCGAGATCCGGCCCAACCAGCGACTGAAACACGCGCATCTCTTTTTTCACTAACGCACTTTTCTGCTTATGCGGGAACATCGGGTCGAGATAGACCACCTGTGGGCGCGGGGTAATATCGGTCAGCGCCGTCAGGCTGGAGGCGTGAATTAACTGCAAACGTTCCTGTAACCAGCCGCCGATTTCCGCATCGGCATAGCCACGCGCCAGGCCATCATCGAGCAGCGCGGCAACCACCGGATTACGTTCCAGCATCCGCACGCGGCAGCCCACCGAAGCCAGCACAAAGGCATCGCGCCCCAAACCTGCAGTGGCATCGACTACATCCGGCAGATAATCACCCTTAATGCCCACCGCTTTTGCTACCGCCTCACCGCGTCCGCCGCCGAATCTGCGTCGGTGTGCCATCGCTCCGCCAACAAAATCAACAAAAATACCGCCAAGTTTCGGCTCATCGCGCTTGCGCAGTTCCAGATGCTCCGGCGTTAACACTAAGGCCATCAGGTTGTCTTCATCGTGCTCCAGCCCCCAGCGGGTCGCCAGAACAGATAAGGCACCGTCTCCGGTGCCCGATTCATCAATTAAGCAGATTTTCACTGACTGATCAGCCCTTAATGCCGTAATGCTCCAGCATCGCATCCAGTTGCGGTTCACGACCACGGAAGCGTTTGAACAGCTCCATCGGCTCTTCTGAACCGCCACGGCTCAGAATATTGTCGAGGAATGACTGTCCGGTTTCACGGTTGAAAATACCCTCTTCTTCAAAGCGTGAGAAGGCATCCGCTGCCAGCACGTCGGCCCACAGGTAGCTGTAGTAACCTGCTGCATAACCTCCGGCAAAAATGTGGCTGAAAGCATGTGGGAAACGCCCCCAGGACGGAGACGGCACCACGGCAACCAGTTTTTTGATTTCTGCCAGCGTTTCGAGGATCTTCGCGCCTTGTTCAGGACGGAACTCCGCGTGCAGACGGAAATCGAACAGGCCGAACTCCAGTTGACGCAGAATAAACAGCGCTGCCTGGTAGTTTTTCGCCGCCAGCATTTTATCCAGCAGCTCTTTCGGCAGCGGTTCGCCGGTTTCATAATGACCAGAGATAAACGCCAGCGCCTCCGGCTCCCAGCACCAGTTTTCCATAAACTGACTCGGCAGTTCGACTGCATCCCACGGCACCCCGTTGATACCGGAAACGCCTGCGGTCTCGATGCGGGTCAGCATATGATGCAGGCCGTGACCGAACTCATGGAACAGGGTGATCACTTCGTCGTGGGTAAACAGCGCCGGTTTACCATTCACCGGACGGTTGAAGTTACAGGTCAGGTAAGCGACCGGTTTTTGCAGCGAACCGTCGGCTTTACGCATCTGGCCTACGCAGTCATCCATCCACGCCCCGCCGCGCTTGTTTTCACGGGCATACAGATCGAGGTAGAAGCTGCCGCGCAGTTCGTTGTTCTCGTCATAGAGTTCGAAGAAACGTACATCCGGATGCCAGACATCGACATCCTTACGCTCTTTGGCGGTGATGCCGTAAATACGTTTAACCACTTCAAACAGGCCGTTAACCGCTTTGTTTTCCGGAAAGTACGGACGCAGTTGTTCGTCGCTGATGCTATAAAGATGCTGTTTTTGTTTTTCGCTGTAGTACGCAATATCCCACGGCTGCAACTCATCGACGCCAAATTCGGCTTTGGCGAAGGCGCGCAGTTGCGCCAGTTCTTTTTCACCTTGTGGACGTGCGCGTTTTGCCAGATCGGTTAAGAAATCAAGCACCTGCTGCGGATTTTCTGCCATTTTAGTGGCGAGTGATTTAAAGGCGTAGTTTTCAAAACCCAGCAATTGCGCCAGTTCATGACGCAAGGTGAGGATCTCTTCCATCACTTTACTGTTGTCCCACTTACCAGCGTTCGGGCCTTGATCGGAGGCGCGGGTGCTGTAAGCGCGATACATCTCTTCACGCAGGGCCTGGTTGTCGCAGTAGGTCATTACCGGCAGATAGCTTGGGATATCCAACGTCAGCAGGTAACCTTCCAGTTCTTTCGCTTCGGCCTGAGCTTTTGCCGCAGCCAATGCACTTTCTGGCATACCCGCCAGTTCCGCTTCGTCGGTGACGAGTTTAGTCCAGCCCATCGTCGCATCGAGGACGTTGTTGCTGTACTGGTTGCCCAGTTCGGAAAGACGGGTAGCAATCTCACCGTAACGCTGCTGTTTTTCTTTCGGCAGGCCGATGCCAGAAAGTTCAAAATCACGCAGTGCGTTATCAACCGCTTTTTTCTGCGCTGTGTTCAGCGTGGCGTAGTAATCGCCATCGCGCAGGTCACGGTACGCTTTATATAGCCCTTCATGTTGCCCTACCCAGGTGCTGTATTCCGACAGCAGCGGCAGCGTTTGTTCGTAAGCTTCACGCAGTTCCGGGCTATTTTTCACCGAGTTCAGGTGGCTAACCGGGGAGAAAATACGTCCCAGTACATCATCGACTTCTGCAAGCGGCTGGCAGAGATTTTCCCAGGTGTACGGTGCCCCTTGCGCTACCACGCGCTCTACATTTTCGCGGCAGTCGTTCAACGCCTTAGTGACGGCTGGAACCACATGTTCCGGGAGGATTTTTGAAAACGGCGGAAGTTCAAAGGGAGTCAGTAACGGATTCGTCATAGGTACAGTCCTGGTTAAATAGGGGGAACGAAACGCTCGCAGGCGCTTTCGCCGGATGCGACGCAGGCGTCTTATCCGACCTACTTTGGTAGGCCGATGCCATCCGACGCGTAATGGGTAATAGCATGGGGTTAAGTGTAGTGAATTTCAATGAGAAACGTTACGCTTTCGCGGCGGCGGCCTCTTTTCGGTATACTGTTCTGATACGCTTTTGTGCGCCCCGAATACGGGCCGATTTTTACTTACCGGAACACCTTTACCCATGCTCAGTTATCGCCACAGCTTTCACGCTGGCAACCACGCCGACGTCCTTAAACATACCGTTCAGAGCCTGATCATCGAGTCGCTGAAAGAGAAAGATAAACCGTTTCTCTATCTCGATACCCACGCGGGTGCGGGGCGTTATCAGTTAAGTAGCGAACATGCCGAGCGTACAGGCGAATATCTCGAAGGCATCGCCCGTATCTGGCAGCAGGATGACCTGCCCGCAGAATTGGAGTCGTACATCAATGTGGTAAAACACTTCAACCGTAGTGGGCAGCTACGTTATTACCCTGGTTCGCCGTTGATTGCCCGTCAGTTACTGCGTGAACAAGACAGCCTGCAACTGACCGAGTTGCACCCCAGCGATTATCCGTTACTGCGTTCTGAATTTCAGAAAGACAGCCGTGCGCGCGTAGAAAAAGCTGACGGCTTCCTGCAGCTTAAAGCTAAACTGCCGCCGGTCTCCCGCCGTGGCCTGATCCTTATCGACCCGCCGTATGAAATGAAAACAGACTATCAGGCGGTGGTCAGTGGGATAGCAGAAGGCTACAAACGTTTCGCCACTGGCACTTACGCATTGTGGTATCCGGTAGTGCTGCGTCAGCAAATTAAGCGCATGATCCACGATCTGGAAGCGACCGGTATTCGCAAAATTCTGCAAATTGAACTGGCGGTGCTGCCAGACAGCGATCGCCGTGGCATGACCGCTTCTGGCATGATTGTCATTAACCCTCCGTGGAAGCTGGAACAGCAAATGAATAACGTGCTGCCGTGGCTACACAGCAAACTGGTTCCGGCAGGCACCGGGCACGCTACCGTAAACTGGATCGTACCGGAGTAATTGCAGCCATTGCTGGCACCTTTTACGTCTCGCGCTACAATCGCGGTAATCAACGATAAGGACACTCTGTCATGACTAAACACTATGATTACATCGCCATCGGCGGCGGCAGCGGCGGTATCGCCTCCATCAACCGCGCGGCTATGTACGGCCAGAAATGCGCGCTGATTGAAGCCAAAGAACTGGGCGGCACCTGCGTGAACGTCGGCTGCGTGCCGAAAAAAGTGATGTGGCACGCGGCGCAAATCCGTGAAGCCATCCACATGTACGGCCCGGATTATGGCTTTGATACCACCATTAATAAGTTCAACTGGGATACATTGATCGCCAGCCGTACCGCCTATATCGACCGTATCCATACCTCCTATGAAAACGTACTCGGTAAAAATAACGTTGATGTAATCAAAGGTTTTGCTCGCTTCGTTGATGCCAAAACGCTGGAAGTTAACGGTGAAACCATCACTGCTGATCATATTCTGATCGCCACCGGTGGCCGTCCGAGCCATCCGGATATTCCGGGCGTGGAATACGGCATTGATTCTGATGGTTTCTTCGCCCTTCCCGCTTTACCAGAGCGCGTGGCGGTTGTTGGCGCAGGTTACATCGCCGTTGAACTGGCTGGCGTGATTAACGGCCTCGGCGCGAAAACGCATCTGTTTGTGCGTAAACACGCACCACTGCGCAGCTTTGATCCGATGATCACTGAAACACTGGTCGAGGTGATGAACGCCGAAGGCCCACAACTGCACACCAATGCAATCCCGAAAGCGGTGGTGAAAAATGCCGATGGCAGCCTGACGCTGGAGCTGGAAGATGGTCGCAGTGAAACGGTGGATTGCCTGATTTGGGCGATTGGGCGTGAACCTGCCAATGACAATATCAACCTCGAAGCTGCTGGCGTTAAAACCAACGAAAAAGGTTATATCGTCGTCGATAAATATCAAAATACTAACGTTGAAGGTATTTACGCGGTGGGCGATAACACTGGCGCGGTGGAACTGACGCCGGTTGCAGTAGCAGCGGGTCGTCGTCTCTCTGAACGCCTGTTTAATAACAAGCCGGATGAACATCTGGATTACAGCAATATTCCGACCGTCGTTTTCAGCCATCCGCCGATTGGTACTGTTGGTTTAACAGAACCGCAGGCGCGTGAGCAGTACGGCGACGATCAGGTGAAAGTGTATAAATCCTCTTTCACCGCCATGTATACCGCTGTCACCACTCACCGCCAGCCGTGCCGCATGAAGCTGGTATGCGTTGGGCCAGAAGAGAAGATTGTCGGTATTCATGGTATTGGTTTTGGTATGGATGAAATGTTGCAGGGCTTCGCGGTAGCGCTGAAGATGGGCGCAACCAAGAAAGACTTCGACAACACCGTCGCTATTCACCCGACGGCGGCAGAAGAGTTCGTTACTATGCGTTAAATGTTAAAGGGCAAAGAGTGGTGTGCTCTTTGCCCTTAGCTACGTTTCCGCTATCAGTTCAGAAGCTGAAGCAGGAAGCGGATCAGTTCCAGCAACGCAATTAACGCCCCAAGAACAATGATTGCTTTATCAATCACCCGTTTTCTCCATGCTATGGAGTGAGAATGCATCCGCTTACTCATCCATTGCCTGTCACGGCGCATGTCTCATTGTTAGATAACGACTATCTCACTCCGGCCAGAGCATCAGTTAACGGCACCACCCGTACCACTGATCAGGACTTTGAAAGCGTTTATGCGCATTACCAGAGTGAAAATGCCTCAGAGCTAACTGGATAATTATACAGTGCTTATAGTTTATAAAACCAGCATGCCCTTGCAATAGTTTCAGTATGGTATTAGCATTGATGCGTTAGATGATGACTATCTCACTCCGACCAGGGCCACCAACTCTGGGCTGGAAAGTAAAAAACCGACGCAAAGTCGGTTTTTTTACGTCCTGATTCAGACCTCTTTTCAAATAAATACCCAACTCTTAATTCACACCCATTACCTTCCTTTGCACCTATACATCCGTTAAATCATATATGTTTTTGACTTATTCATTTCGAAGAGAGACACTACCTGCAACAATCAGGAGCGCAATATGTCAATTCTGTTACCCATCCAACTGTTCAAAATTCTTGCCGATGAAACGCGTTTGAGTATCGTTTTACTGCTCAGCGAGATGGGTGAGTTATGCGTCTGTGATCTCTGTACTGCCCTGAATCAGTCGCAGCCCAAGATCTCACGCCACCTGGCATTGCTGCGTGAAAGCGGCTTATTGCTGGATCGCAAACAAGGTAAGTGGGTTCATTACCGTTTATCTCCGCATATTCCTTCCTGGGCTGCGAAAATTATTGAGCAGACCTGGAGATGTGAACAGGAAAATGTTCAGGCAATTGTCCGTAACCTGGCCCGACAAAATTGTTCCGCAGACAGTAAGACCATTTGCAGCTAAAAAATTCACCCACACATATATGAATTTTCGCATATGTTATTTCAGGGAGGCATTATGTTACTGGCAGGCGCTATTTTTGTCCTGACCATCATATTGGTTATCTGGCAGCCGAAAGGTTTAGGCATCGGCTGGAGTGCGGCGTTGGGCGCGGGACTGGCGTTAGTTACGGGTGTGGTACATCCGGGCGATATTCCTGTGGTGTGGAATATTGTCTGGAATGCGACTACTGCATTTATTGCCGTTATTATCATCAGCCTGCTGCTGGACGAATCCGGTTTTTTCGAATGGGCGGCGCTGCATGTTTCACGTTGGGGTCATGGGCGTGGCCGCTTGCTGTTTACCTGGATAGTCCTGCTCGGTGCGACCGTTGCGGCTCTGTTTGCCAATGATGGCGCGGCACTTATTTTGACGCCGATCGTTATCGCCATGTTGCTGGCTTTAGGTTTCAGTAAAGGCACAACGCTTGCATTCGTCATGGCGGCTGGATTCATTGCCGATACCGCCAGCCTGCCGCTTATCGTATCCAACCTGGTAAATATCGTTTCGGCAGATTTCTTTGGCCTCGGCTTTAGCGAATATGCCTCGGTCATGGTGCCGGTGGACATCGCCGCAATACTGGCCACGCTGGTGATGTTGCATCTCTACTTTCGCAAAGATATTCCACAGAACTACGATATGGCATTGCTGAAACCTCCCGCCGAAGCAATTAAAGATCCTGCCACCTTCAAAACGGGCTGGGTTGTTTTATTGCTTTTGCTGGCGGGATTTTTCGTTCTGGAACCGCTCGGTATCCCGGTAAGCGCCATTGCGGCAGTGGGCGCGCTAATTTTGTTTGTAATCGCTAAACGCGGCCATGCTATCAATACGGGTAAAGTGCTACGCGGCGCACCCTGGCAGATTGTCATCTTCTCACTCGGCATGTATCTGGTGGTTTATGGCCTGCGCAATGCGGGGCTAACAGAATACCTTTCTGGCGTACTTAATGTATTGGCAGATAACGGTCTGTGGGCCGCGACGCTGGGCACCGGATTTCTGACCGCCTTCCTCTCTTCTATTATGAACAATATGCCTACGGTACTGGTTGGTGCGTTGTCTATTGATGGCAGCACGGCATCTGGCGTGATCAAAGAAGCGATGGTTTACGCCAACGTTATTGGCTGCGATCTGGGGCCGAAAATTACGCCAATTGGTAGCCTGGCAACACTGCTCTGGTTGCACGTACTTTCGCAGAAGAATATGACGATTAGCTGGGGGGATTACTTCCGTACAGGAATTATTATGACCCTGCCGGTGCTGTTTGTAACGCTGGTCACGCTGGCGCTACGTCTCTCTTTCACTTTGTAATGAGATACTGATATGAGCAACATTACCATTTATCACAACCCGGCCTGCGGCACGTCGCGTAATACACTGGAGATGATCCGCAACAGCGGTACAGAACCGACTATTATCCACTATCTGGAAACCCCACCGGCTCGTGACGAGCTGGTCAAACTCATTGTCGATATGGGAATTTCGGTACGCGCGCTGCTGCGTAAAAACGTTGAACCATATGAGGAACTGAGTCTTGCAGACGATAAATTTACTGACGATCAGTTAATCGACTTTATGTTGCAACACCCGATTCTGATTAACCGTCCAATTGTGGTAACACAGTTGGGAACCCGGCTGTGCCGCCCTTCGGAAGTAGTGCTGGAGATCCTGCCGGATGCTCAGAAAGGGGCGTTCACCAAAGAAGACGGTGAGAAAGTGGTTGATGATTCAGGTAAACGATTAAAATAAACAAAGGGGGCGACTGTGCCCCTAATCGTTGACGCAGCGCGTATCATTTCTTAGCGGATGCGAGATCGTGCAATTTCAGTAAATTGCGCTTCCTGCCCTCACAGATAAATAGTTTCCCTTTTAATAAACAGTTATCACCATAATGATAATAATTAGCACTCTATGTTCCATAAGAGAAAAAACAATTTAATTAAAATAGTTAAATAAAGGACTAGTATTATAAATAGACGGGTAATAACATCACACAGCAATGCTCTCTCTGGGACTAATGTTCAAGATATAAATATCAGACAGGTTTACATTACTATCAGGCATATCACCTGAGAATTGGATGAAAACCATAAAGAAATATCTATTATGGTTTTAACATTTGTTGATAAGGATAGTAACATGAACAAGACAAAAGGTGCACTCATCTTCAGCCTTTCATTTTTTCTTGCCGCATGTAGTTCGATTCCGCAAAATATCAAAGGCAATAACCAACCTGATATTCAAAAAAGTTTTGTTGCTGTTCATAACCAACCAAATTTGTATGTTGGTCAACAGGCACGCTTTGGCGGTAAGGTTATCAACGTTATTAACGGCAAAACAGATACGTTGTTAGAAATCGCCGTATTACCGCTGGATAGCTATGCCAAACCTGAAATTGAAGCCAACTATCAGGGTCGCCTGCTCGCCAGACAAAATGGCTTCCTTGACCCAGTGAACTACCGTAACCACTTTGTCACCGTTCTCGGCACGATTCAGGGCGAACAGCCAGGTTTTATCAATAAAGTCCCGTATAACTTCGTTGACGTGAATGTACAGGGGATTCAGGTGTGGCATTTGAGAGAAGTGGTCAACACCACCTACAACCTGTGGGATTACGGCTACGGCGCATTCTGGCCAGAAGCCGGCTGGGGCGCACCTTATTACACCAATGCGGTTAGCCAGGTAACGCCAGAACTGGTGAAATAATTTAGTTTAAAGATGCAGATATTTTCCAAATATCTGCATCTTTAATATGAATATTAATATACAACTATAATTATAAGTCCTGCCCTGTTTATTACCTTTGGCAACCTGATTATGAAGTTAATGCTCGCAACAGGAGTCGGTTATGTTTCTTATAATTACCAAAGACATCATGTTTTTCACCGCAATGAAAAATATTTTGAGTAAGGGTAATGTCGTTCATATACAGAACGAAGAAGAGATTGACTTAACGTTGCATCAGGGTGCTTTGGTGATTATTGATACATTAATGAATAATGTATTCCACTCATCAATGCTCAACAAAATTGAACGTCTGCAACCTGTCCATGTCATTGTTTTCTCGCCGTTTAATATTAAACGCTGTCTGGGGAAAGTCCCGGTAACTTTTGTTCAGAGAAATATTACGATTATTGACTTTGTCGCGCTGCTCAATGGCAGTTACTGTTCTGCGCCAGAAGCGGATGTGTCACTCTCGCGCAAACAGCATCAGGTTCTGACCTGCATTGCAAATCAAATGACGACAGAAGATATTCTGGGAAAACTAAAAATCTCATTAAAAACATTCTACTGCCATAAACACAATATTATGATGATCCTCAACCTCAGGCGGATCAACGAACTGGTACGGCATCAACATATTGATTATCTGGTCTGAATTCTCCAGCCGATATTTATAAAGAGGCCCGGCGACAGCCAGACCTCCGGACAATGACACGTTACGCAGCAACGCCTTCTTGCGTCAGTGCCGCAATCTGTTTACGCCATTGCGCTTGCTCTTGTTCGCCTTCTGTACGTTGACCATAAAGTTGCGCAATCTGCGTACCATCATGGGCAAACAATTCCAGGCTGGTCACGTAGCCATCGCTGGTCGGTTTACGGGTAACCCAGGTTTCAGCGATGCTCTCTTCTAATAGATGAAGAGTAAATGTTGGGTTGAAAATATTCAGCCAGCCTTTCATTGGCACCACTTTTTCTACCACACCCGTGAAAATTTGTACGCAGCCACGGTTGCCAACAAACACCATGATCTCATTGCCATCTCGCTGGGCGGATTCCAGAATCTGCGCCAGCGCACTATTGGCGACTTTGCAGGCCAGATCGTCTGCCACCAGTTTAAACGCCTGTTGGCGCGTCAGGTTATGCCGCTTGAGCAGCGTAAAAAACTGATGAACATCCGTCATCGCACGCCACTCTTGCTCTACAGCACTGGCATCGACGTTGCTATGCGCAGCAGGTGCATCAACCGTTGTTAACTCAAGCGGCGTATTTTCCTCGACAATAAAACGCGCCAGAAGCTCGCTCCATGCCGCCATATCGGTATTGTCGGTGGCATAAACTTTCAGTAACGCATCGCCCTGATGATCAAAGAACTGAACACTCTGACGTTCGCCGCGAGCCGTGGTTTCTTTTATATGGAAAACACTGGCCCACTGGTTGAGAAACAGACGCAGATCCAGCGCGCGCGGATTGAGTATTAATCCGGCATGGCCGTTCAAATGCTGGTTGGTAAATGCCCCAACTTGCTCATGAACAGCATATTCATTACGACAGATACATTTGGTTTCGCCAACGCTTTCCAGCGCCGCGAGAATTTCACGAATATCGCCGCGCATCCGCCACGCATCGTGCGTGACACGGGCAAATGCCAGTTCTGCTTCGCTGATATTCATTAAACCTGCGATGTCACGCGCGTACTTTCCGGGATTTTGTTCTTTTAACTCAAGCCAGCGTGTGTAGTGGTTCATTGTCTCTCTTCCTTCCAGATAAATGCCCCGAAATATCGGGGCTGATGATTACCATTGATAACTCACGAAAATTTTTCCGTTACGACCATCCTGCGGGATACCCTGCGGTGACCAGTACTCTTTATCGAAGGCGTTGCCCAGTACCAGAGTGGTGGTCATGCCTTTGAGCGCCTGCTGTCCTTGATAACTAACGTAGAAATCATTCACGCCGTAGCCTGGTTGTTTGCTGTAACTGCTGCTGACATGTGTTGAGCGATCGGCAAACGTACCAACCCAGCCGACAGAGAAGCCACTGTGGGCGATCGGAATATTCAGGGGTGCTGGTAACGGTATCCGGGTTAATGCTGGAGATATATTCTCCGGTATCGGTGTCTTTGCCGCGGGTACGGTTATAGGCCACATCAAGGCTAAACAGGTCAGTGGTATATTTCGTCATTACATCCCAACCCCAGATTTTGGCGTTCGGGACGTTATAAGACATGGTTGTCGCCGCCGCGAAATCGACGGTTGTGGAGATGTAATCCTTCGCTTTGGTATCAAAGTAGCTGGCTTTAAATTCCAGGGCATCATTGGACAACATCAGGTCATCAAAACGCAGCCCAAAGCCGTATTCCTGAGTTTCGTTGGTTTCCGGACGTAAGTTCGGGTTCGGCACCCAATAGTTGGTATAGAAGCGACCAATCGAGAAGTGCTTAGAATCGTTGTACATTTCACCCATCGTCGGCGCACGGAATGCCTGGGCATACGAACCAAATAACATTAGCCAGTTGGTCGGGTTGATAGTCATCCCCGCGCGAGACGACCATTTGTCGGCATCAACATCTTTGTAACCATCACTGCTGCCGCGATAGCTGTCATAGCGGGTTCCGCCGAGCAGGGTAATCGGCAGATCGCGTAAGGTGATCTCATCCTGTAGCCAGCCGGAGCTGAAATCGATTTTCGCTTGCGGGAAGCCCGTTGTCGCACCGCCCGGATGCTGTTCCTGACGATAATACTCACCGCCATATGTCAGCAGGTGAGAAGCAAAACTATCGGCAAACAGCGTGGAGCGGTTCTCCAGTTTGGCACCTTTTGTTGTCTGTTCACGATATTCGCCGGAACTCCCCGTGTTCTGGGCATTAATACGGACTTCCGACCAGTAAACTTTTGCATCGGCATTTAACCAGTCGTTGCCCACTGGCGCGAGTTTATAAGCAAGTTGCGCATCACGTTGAATCGTTGAACGATCAACCATCGGATTACTGCTGTCAGAAGCTTCAACGGTCTGCGGATTTTTTGGTTCGCGCGCGTCGTTATTGTAATAACGCACTAATCCACTCAGAGCCTGGGCAGAATCAATTTGCCAGGTCCCTTTCGCCAACATGTTATTAATGGCCTCATCATTCGGCGCGGTTTCGCCATTGCTCTGGCGTAAATCACCACGATCGCGGCTGGACCAGGCCACAATACCATCCAGATTTTCCGTTCGCCCAAAAGCACTCGCGCCTAACCCCAGGCTATGATCTCCCGTGCCGCCAGTGCCAAAGACACGAAAACCGCTGCTTTGTCCTTCCTGCAATAAATCTTTTGCATCGACCGTATCGTAGGAGATAACCCCTCCCAATGCGCCACTGCCATACAGTAATGCCGAAGGTCCACGGACAATCTCAACACGTTTGATCAGCGCCGGATCGAGGAAAGTCCCATTCAGGTGCCCGGTATCGGTTCCCTGACGAACACCATCAACAAGGATCAACACGCCGCGATGGTCATAGCCACGCATATTCACATCCTGTCCATTTGTACGCCCAGTACCATCAAGGGTAATCCCTGGAACATGACGCAGTAGATCGGTGGCTGACGTAGCCGTTTGGTTTTCAGGGGCGGAAGTGTCGATAACGCTGACCATCATTGGCGCTTCGAAGGAACTGCGTGCATTCCCTGTTGCCGTAACGGTCATGGTTTCAGTAGCAAAAGCAATCGTCGGCAAGCTGGCAGAAACAGCCAAAGCCAACAAACTCAAGCGCAACGAGGTAAATTGCGGACGTGACATAGCGATTCTCCATGAGGAAAATAAAAAATGCTGGCTGCCTGGGTAAAAACCGGGGTGGCTGGCGAAAAATAAATTTATTTGTGATTCAACGCGATAGTATTAGCCGGGTGAGTTAATTGGCGTTTATATCCCGTGAAATTACCTGGTATTTCTGACCATTGCGCAAAAGCACGCCCTCTTTGTCAGGCAAAGTGGTACACCACGTCTGAAGTGAAGAGTGCTGTGCGTTATCCTTCGCAAAAGCTATGATTTTGTTATCCATATAGTCATATTTTGTTAAAGCCAAGAGTGATAATGAGAATTATTATCGATCAATTTTTTATGATCAAGCTTTTTTTTAACCGCTATTAGCACAATAAACAGGGGGTTATGGAATCTATCTTGTCTCCTGGAAACCATCCTGTTCTTGTGGTAATTCCTCACGGCGTCATCACGAAGCTTTGTCGTTAACGGCAATAATTTCCCCATCTCTTCGCTCTGTAAGCCGCAATATCCCTGAGATCTCCGCTTTTTCCCGCCCTGAAATTTAGTCGGCAACAATAACGTTAGCTGACGAAGCATCTTGATAAAAATCAAAAATAAATACGCTTGTAACACCTTGTGTATTGAATCGATGGTTGTGTTTCATATATAACTCAAATGATAATCATGATCATTCTCAATTTGATACGAGTTCTCATATGATGCCAAGGATCACCAACAGGCTGTTTCTTTTTTCCCCACTAACGTTATGTATTTCAGTTATGGCCTCCACCGCGAAGACCACTGTAAAACGTATCCCCATGAAAAAACTGTTTACGGCAGTGTTGGCACTTAGCTGGGCCTTTAGTGCAACGGCTGCCGAACGCATTGTGGTCGCAGGAGGATCACTGACGGAGCTGATCTACGCGATGGGCGCTGGCGACCGCGTGGTTGGTGTCGATGAAACGACATCTTATCCACCAGAAACCGCCAAACTGCCGCATATTGGCTACTGGAAACAGCTAAGCAGCGAAGGCATTTTGTCACTTCGCCCGGATAGCGTAATTACCTGGCAGGATGCAGGACCGCAAATTGTGCTCGACCAGCTACGGGCGCAAAAGGTCAATGTCGTCACTCTGCCGCGTGTACCCGCCACCCTTGAGCAGATGTACGCCAACATTCATCAACTGGCAAAAACGTTACAGGTTCCTGAACAAGGTGACGCGCTGGTGACACAAATCAATCAACGCCTGGAGCGAGTACAGCAAAGCGTGGCGGCAAAAAAAGCCCCGGTTAAAGCGATGTTTATTCTCTCTGCTGGCGGCAGTGCGCCACAGGTTGCCGGTAAAGGCAGCGTCGCAGACGCCATTTTGTCGCTTGCCGGAGCAGAAAACGTCGCTACCCACCAGCAATACAAAAGCTACAGCGCGGAATCGCTGATTGCGGCTAACCCTGAAGTGATTGTCGTAACCTCACAAATGGTCGATGGCGATATTAATCGTCTGCGTTCTATTGCCGGAATTACCCACACTGCCGCCTGGAAGAACCAGCGTATTATCACCGTTGATCAAAACCTGATTCTGGGAATGGGCCCGCGTATTGCTGATGTCGTTGAGTCGTTACACCAGCAACTTTGGCCGCAATAAATGGATTTGAATCAGACATATGAATACGAATACTACGTTAGATCTCAAGCCACATTTTGCTTTAGACGGTGCGCAGCCATTTAAAGACAGACGCGCCATGATGCCATTTCGCGGGGCTATTCCGGTCGCCAAAGAGCAACTGGCGCAAACCTGGCAAGCGATGATCAACCAAACAGCAACACCACGTAAACGACTGGTTTATCTGCACATTCCATTTTGTGCGACACACTGCACGTTTTGCGGTTTTTATCAGAATCGTTTTAATGAAGATGCATGTGCTCATTATACCGACGCCCTGATTCGAGAAATCGAACTGGAGTCAGACAACGTATTGCATCAGTCCGCGCCCATCCATGCGGTCTATTTCGGTGGCGGTACGCCTTCCGCGCTTTCGGCACGCGATTTGGCCAGAATCATCACCACATTACGAGAAAAGCTGCCATTGGCACCTGATTGCGAAATCACGATTGAAGGCCGGGTGCTGAATTTTGACGCTGACCGAATCGACGCTTGCCTTGATGCGGGAGCAAACCGCTTCTCGATTGGCATTCAGTCATTTAACAGCAAAATCCGCAAGAAGATGGCACGCACCTCAGATGGCCCAACTGCCATTGCGTTTATGGAAAACCTGGTCAAACGCGACCGTGCTGCGGTGGTCTGCGACCTGCTGTTTGGCCTGCCTGGTCAGGATGCACAAACCTGGGGAGAAGATCTGGCTATTGCCCGTGATATCGGCCTCGACGGCGTCGATCTCTATGCGCTCAACGTCCTTCCCAACACGCCGCTGGGCAAAGCCGTGGAAAACGGGCGCACTACCGTGCCCTCTCCGGCAGAACGTCGCGATCTTTACCTGCAAGGATGTGATTTTATGGAAGACGCGGGCTGGCGCTGCATCAGTAACAGCCACTGGGGCCGCACCACACGCGAACGCAATCTCTATAACTTGCTGATTAAGCAAGGTGCCGATTGTCTGGCCTTTGGTTCCGGCGCAGGCGGTTCGATTAATGGTTACTCCTGGATGAACGAACGCAATCTTCAGACCTGGCATGAATCCGTCGCGGCAGGCAAAAAACCGTTGATGATGCTCATGCGTAACGCCGAACGTAACGCGCAGTGGCGTCATACCTTGCAGTCGGGTATTGAAACGGCGCGTGTACCGCTGGACGAACTTACGCCACATGCCGAAAAACTCGCACCGTTACTGGCTCAGTGGCACCAAAAAGGCTTAAGCCGCGATGCTTCAACTTGCCTGCGGTTGACCAATGAAGGTCGTTTCTGGGCAAGCAACATTTTGCAGTCTCTTAATGAGCTAATTCAGATACTTAATGCGCCAGCGATTGCGCTTGAAAAACCATAACAGGAGTGACTTATGAGCCATGTCTCGTTACAGGAATTTTTGAAAACGGAGCCAGACGGTACGCTGGAGGCCATTGCCGAACAATACAATACCTCACTGCTGGAAGTGGTGAAAAACCTCCCCTCCCCGACAATCGTGCCAGGCGATAAATTCGATACTGTCTGGGATACCGTCTGCGAATGGGGCAAGGTCACCACGCTGGTGCATACCGCTGATGTGATCCTCGAATTTAGCGGCGAACTACCTTCCGGTTTCCATCGCCACGGCTATTTCAACCTGCGCGGAAAACAGGGCATGTCCGGGCATATCAAAGCAGAAAACTGCACGCATATTGCCTTGATCGAACGTAAATTTATGGGCATGGATACTGCCTCTATTCTCTTTTTCAATAAAGAAGGCAACGCCATGCTGAAAATTTTCCTCGGTCGGAATGAGCATCGTCAGCTCCTGAGTGAACAAGTCAGCGCCTTCCATACTCTGGCGGCATCTCTGAAGGAACACGCCTGATGACGCCCTGGCTACTCTTTGGCGCAGGCGGAAAGGGGGTTGGAGCCAGAACGCTCGAACTGGCACTGGCGGAACAACGTCCGGTCGTCGCTGTCGTTCGTCATGCCGATGCCGCCACGAGGCTGGCGCAACAAGGCGTACAGGTTTTTACTGGTGACGCTTGTGACGCCAGCATAGTCGCAGCCGCCTGTCGCGCTGCGGGTTCGGATGCGCTTGTCATCTCATCAATGGGTGGCGCACAGGATTATCTGGCGCACAGAACAGTGATTGATGAAGCCGAAAAAGCAGACATCAGACGCATGATTCTGGTGACTTCTTTGGGATGCGGCGATAGCTGGCCGTTCTTATCGGAGCGGGCAAAAGCCGCGTTTGGTCAGGCGGTACGGGAAAAAACACTGGCGGAAAGCTGGCTACAAACCAGCCGGCTTGACTACGCCATTCTCCGCCCTGGCGGACTGCTTGACGGCGCAGCAACAGGCAAAGCACAACGGATACAAAATCAGGAGTGTCATGGTTTTGTCCGCCGTGCCGATGTTGCCGCACACATTCATGAACTGGCAAACGCGCCAGCACTCAATAAGCAGATCTACAGTCTGATTGAACCGGGCCTGAAACCGGCGTAATCCCATGCGGCGCAGGCTCTCCGCGCCGCAACGTCATAACGGAGTTTTACGTGCTCAAGGATTCATTTTCTTCCGCCAGTGTCTTTATGGAGCTATCACTATTATTGCTTGCCCTGGTGCTGTTCGGTGCCAGTCAGGGAGCGTTAAAAATCAGCTTTAGCGCCCTTCTTGATGAGGAATACCGCGATATCTGGCTGAATATTCGCCTGCCACGCGTTTTACTGGCAGTGCTGGTAGGCGCAGCGTTGGCAACCGCTGGGGTAATTATGCAGGGGCTTTTTCGCAACCCCATGGCTGACCCAGGATTACTCGGCGTCAGTAGCGGTTCAGCATTAATGGTTGGCGTGGCAATTGTCCTGCCCTTTTCCTTCCCTGTGGTGCTGGTGCTCTATGAGCAAATGGTGTTTGCCATCGCCGGAAGTTTAGTGGTCTGCACCGTCATTTTTCTCATCACACAGCGCCATCGCGATGGCAGCATGATGCAATTGTTACTCGCCGGGATCGCCATCAACGCCCTGTGCGGTGCGGCGATCGGCATACTGAGCTATATAGGCGATGAGCAGCAGCTACGACAACTCACGTTGTGGATGATGGGCAATCTCGGTCAGGCGCAATGGCCGACATTATTGGTCGCCAGTTCATTCATTCTGCCAGCCATTATGGCAACAACCTGTCTCGCCGGGACGCTGAATTTGCTGCAACTTGGTGATGAAGAAGCCCATTACCTCGGCGTGAACGTAAAGCGTAAACGCCAACAATTACTGTTGATTAGCTCGCTGCTGGTTGGTGCTGCGGTATCGGTAAGCGGCATTATCGGTTTTATTGGCCTGGTGATCCCGCATCTGATTCGCATGACGACCGGGGCGAATCACCGCTGGCTAATCCCTTGCTCTGCCCTCGCCGGAGCCTGTTTGTTACTGATGGCAGACACACTTGCCCGCACGCTGGTACAGCCAGCAGAAATGCCCGTAGGATTATTAACCAGTCTGCTTGGTGGGCCTTATTTTATGTGGTTGATTCTGCGTAACCGGAGGATCGCATGATCAGCGCCAAAAACCTGGTTTATAGCCTTCATGGGCGACGTCTGACTGACAATGTCTCGCTGACTTTTCCCGGCGGAGAAATTGTTGCCATTCTCGGCCCTAACGGTGCGGGAAAATCCACGCTGCTTCGCCAGCTAACCGGCTATCTTCAACCTGATAGCGGCGAATGCCGGTTGTTTAATAAGCCATTAAATGAATGGTCAATTACCGAACTGGCGAAACACCGGGCCGTGATGCGTCAGAATAGCCATATGGCGTTTCCATTCAGCGTACAAGAAGTGATCCAGATGGGGCGACATCCTTATCGTACCGGTAATCAGGGTGATGAAACGGCACAAATACTGGCGTTATGTGACTGTCAGTCGTTAGCTAACCGCGACTACCGGCAATTATCCGGCGGCGAACAACAGCGTGTGCAATTGGCCCGCCTGCTGGTGCAACTCTGGGAAGCAATACCCTCGCCAAAATGGTTATTTCTTGATGAACCAACTTCGGCGTTGGATATTCACCATCAACAACATCTATTTCGTTTATTACGTCAGTTAGTTCGAGAACGGCAATTTAACGTCTGCTGCGTATTGCACGATCTTAATCTTGCTGCCCGTTATGCTGACCGTGTCGTATTAATGCAAAAAGGCAGAGTTGTCGCAAATGGCAAACCGCAAGATGTGTTGACGCAGCAGGCGCTAACTACGCTCTACGGCGCGGATATTACAGTATTAAGCGATCCTGCTAATCATTCGCCACTGATCGTCCTCGATCATTAAATACGACGGGAGTGCCAGTCTGGTACTCCTGTCGAATTAACTATTATGAACATCAGCTAATTGAAACACCTTTCACCCCTGCCATTCCTTTTAGTAATCGCAACAGATCTTCTATCGGCGTCGTAGCATGAAGCTGGATATCAATAGCAACCACCTCATGATCTTCATTTTCCTGCAACGAAACTAAATCTGTTTTTATTTTTTTCTGCTTAAACCAGTCGAGCATCGACACTGTATTACCGTTCACCAACGTAAGCTGCAAATGATAATTTTTGCTCATCAGGCGGAAGGTTAATTGATGGAAGACTTCCAGCACCAATAAGGTCATTACAGAACCGTAAATCCCCAGTTCATACATGCCGCTGCCAATCACCATACCGATCGCTGCTGTTACCCAAATATCCGCAGCGGTAGTTAAACCGACAATATTTTGATTACGAACGAGGATGTTCCCCGCGCCGATAAACCCGACGCCAGTGACGACCTGAGCGGCAATACGGCTGGGATCAAGCCCGACATGGTCGAACGCCAGCACATCAGCAAAACCATATTTCGACACAATCATAAACAGCGCACTGCCCATACCAATCAAGACATGGGTACGTAAACCAGCACCTTTGCCGCGTATTTGCCTTTCTATGCCAATAGCACCACAAACAATTGCGGCCAGGATCAAACGAATAATGAATTCGCTAGTCATATAAAAACGCAAAAAGGAGCAGCAAGATGGCTCAACTTGCTACTCCTTTTTGCTTTATTCCTGTTAATTCGGCAGGACATTTGCCAATTTATCTTTGAAGGTATACAAATTTTTCTGCGGATTTTTCTTACAATATTCAATCACTTTAGGGATCTGAGTCAGGTCAGTTTCGTTTAAGGTTACAGTATCACCGCCTTTATAAACTGTTTCTTCATGCAGCATCCACCATGCAACAGGTGTCATTGCTTTTGGATTCAGGTCAATAAATTCCTGACAAGTCATATCCTTAGCAGATTCATTAGCAGCCAGTGCAGATTGCGCATTCACCAGTGACAGAGCTGCTACAGCGCCAACGAAAACAATGGCTTTACGTAGAGATGAAATATTCATTTTACAACCCATTCAATAAATAATTTACATATGAACAGGAGGATCACCTGCTTTTAACGCAAGGTATTCCGGCCTGTTCAATATTTAAGGAAATACGATGTAACGCATTCCCTTAATTACATATCTTTCTTGATTTTGTCCCATTCGCCTTTAACTTTATCTTTAAAGCTGGCTTTTTTATCCTGGGTACAAGCCTGAACGATAGCAGGCGTTACGGTTGCAATACCCTGAACATCTAAAACCGCATCTTCTGGTTTGTCTTTATTATTCAGAGCCTCAGCAAAACCGACTGCAGTCGGCTGGAAGGATTCGTCTACAGCCAGGAAATCTTCACAGGTCCAGGAGTTGACCGGTTTTTTATTGTCGGCTGCTTTTTGCGCATCGGCTGCATTGCTCACTACAGGCAGAAGAAGCAGACCACCTAGAATAACGCCTAATACTTTTTTCATCGTAATATCCTCAACTATAAAGTGAAAGAGCCGTCACGAATCAATTTCGACATTGAGGTTATAACCTGGTTTTCTGGGTATGTCATGTTGAGACAAAATATCAAAATCAGATATTTTTATTATAATACAATAGGTTACATAGTCATCAAGCACAGTAATTAGGAAATTTTTATTAAATCAACTGCATTCTCTGATGCATTTTTGGCATAGATTGATAGCAGGGGTTTTCCTTCTTAAATTTATAGGGTGGTTCTATGTTATATATAGATAAGGCAACAATTTTAAAATTTGATCTGGAGATGCTTAAAAAGCACCGCAGAGCGATCCAGTTTATTGCCGTGCTGCTGTTTATCGTCGGTTTGTTATGTATCAGTTTCCCGTTTGTTTCTGGCGACATTCTAAGCACAGTCGTTGGCGTATTATTAATCTGTTCGGGTATTGCGCTTATTGTTGGATTATTCAGCAACCGCAGTCATAATTTCTGGCCTGTATTATCGGGTTTCCTCGTGGCGATAGCCTATTTATTGATCGGCTATTTCTTCATCCGTGCACCAGAACTGGGGATTTTCGCCATTGCGGCGTTTATTGCAGGATTGTTCTGTGTCGCTGGGGTTATTCGCCTGATGAGTTGGTATCGCCAGCGCTCAATGAAAGGCAGTTGGTTACAACTCGTTATTGGCGTGCTGGATATCGTCATTGCCTGGATCTTCCTTGGCGCAACGCCAATGGTTTCTGTGACATTGGTGTCAACCCTGGTAGGGATCGAACTGATATTTAGCGCTGCCAGCCTGTTCAGCTTTGCTAGTTTGTTCGTAAAAAATAATAACTAGCAGACCTATCTCTGCTCCATTTTTTAGCCAGGATCATAGTTACGTATAATAACTATGATCCTGGCAATATTCACATCACCGCATTACTCCTTTGATAAATTACGTACTATTGTTGAAATAACTATCACACAACGATTAAACCAACCATTTGAAAATTTTATATTTTTCTTTATTTTGCAGCAAATTAGCCATTTCAAACATTATCATGGCTGATATTTTTCGTTGTCAGGTTTAATGTTTTAGAAGTGCTGTGAGAAAGTGAACTGAAGGTTCCATAAACATCGATACTATGGGTACAGTCTGGGGTTTGTTTTTGCACTATCAATGCACTAAAAGAAAGCTGGCAATCCAATTGCCAGCTTAAATAGAAACAAGGAGACTCAATATTTAAATCGGATTACGCTTTAACTTTAGTAATATTCTTCAGAGATCACAAACGGATAAATTATAACTTATTCTTGGGTAGATTCCTGCAAACTGTTAATATTCTGTTTACTAATCACAAATTGATAACAACCAGGAATATTACCTAGGATCAATATATGGAGTACGTAATGGATAAATCTGAAGTTTTGATTAGTGTTAATAGACGTATTAGTTCACGAAGGGCAAAGTTCTTATAGGCGTTTACTATATTGAACACCATATTCGGACATGGATGTAAATAATGAAAAGGACAACATGTTCGAAACGATAACGGCTAAGGAGCAAGTTATGATTTTTCTCATGACGAAGGATTCTTTTCTTTTACAGGGCTTTTTGCAGTTGAAAGATAATCACGAAATGATAAAAATCAACTCCCTGTCAGAGATAAAAAGCATAGGCAACAAACCATTCAAGGTGATCATTGATACCTATCATAATCATATCCTTGATGAAGAAGCGATTAAGTTTCTTGAGAAATTAGATGCCGAAAGAATCATTGTTCTGGCACCTTATCACATCAGTAAACTTAAAAGTCAGTCACCTATTTATTTTATCAGCCGCAAAGAAAGCATTAACACTCTGCTTGATATTACCTATGGAAAACACTTGCCCCATAAGAATTCTCAATTATGTTTCTCGCATAATCAATTCAAAATCATGCAACTGATTCTGAAAAATAAAAATGAAAGTAATATCACGTCAACACTGAATATTTCTCAACAAACATTAAAGATCCAGAAATTCAATATCATGTACAAGCTGAAACTTAGACGTATGAGCGACATCGTGACTCTGGGGATCTCTTCTTATTTCTAAATAAGGAGTCGATGTGGCCCAGCGATAATTGCCTGAAATTAATGGCTGGCATGACGAGGGATGCAAATGCTGACTCCATTACTCCCGGTGATAACCAAAGGAGAAGCAAAAACGAGCTTATTCCCCTGGTATGTGTATCCACCAGTAGAAACCTTCGTTGCCCGGATGCAGGCAGAGACTGTCGGCAGAACGGCAACATTTTTTTTGCCATTCGCGTCACTATATTGGTCGCTCTGCCTACATGCTCCCTCGCTGGCTTACAACCCCATGGCTTGCATTATGCCGCTGGTCTGTAAATCCCTCATACCTCTCCCCGCGCGTAATTCAAAGAACCGTTATTTCTCACGAATTTTCAGGGACTAAAATGAACAGAAAAAGAAAACTGTTAATACCGTTGTTATTCTGCGGCGCGATGCTCACCGCCTGCGATGACAAATCGGCGGAAAATGCCGCCGCTATGACGCCTGAAGTGGGGGTAGTGACGCTCTCCCCCGGTTCGGTCAATGTGATGAGCGAACTGCCCGGCAGAACCGTTCCTTATGAAGTTGCCGAGATACGCCCCCAGGTGGGTGGCATTATCATTAAACGCAACTTTATCGAGGGTGATAAGGTCAACCAGGGGGATTCACTTTATCAGATTGACCCTGCTCCATTGCAGGCAGAGCTGAACTCCGCGAAAGGTTCGCTGGCGAAAGCCCTCTCCACCGCCAGCAATGCCCGCATCACCTTCAATCGCCAGGCATCGTTGCTGAAAACCAACTATGTCAGCCGCCAGGATTACGACACCGCGCGCACCCAACTGAATGAAGCGGAAGCCAATGTCGCCGTCGCCAAAGCGGCTGTTGAGCAGGCAACCATCAATCTGCAATACGCTAATGTCACCTCGCCCATTACTGGCGTCAGCGGAAAATCGTCGGTGACCGTCGGCGCATTAGTCACCGCTAATCAGGGAGACTCTCTGGTAACCGTGCAGCGTCTGGACCCGATTTATGTCGACCTCACCCAATCAGTGCAGGATTTTTTGCGCATGAAAGAGGAAGTCGCCAGTGGGCAAATCAAACAGGTTCAGGGCAGTACGCCAGTGCAGCTTAACCTGGAAAATGGCAAACGTTACAGCCAGACCGGCACGCTGAAATTCTCCGACCCGACAGTGGATGAAACCACCGGCTCCGTCACGTTGCGTGCAATTTTCCCCAACCCGAATGGTGACTTGCTGCCTGGTATGTACGTCACGGCTTTGGTGGATGAAGGTAGTCGGCAGAATGTGTTGTTAGTACCGCAAGAAGGCGTTACCCATAACTCCCAGGGCAAAGCAACGGCGCTCATTCTGGATAAAGACGATGTTGTACAGTTACGCGAAATTGACGCAACCAAAGCCATCGGAAATCAGTGGGTTGTTACCTCTGGTTTGCAAGCTGGCGATCGGGTGATCGTTTCCGGTTTGCAACGCATTCATCCAGGTATCAAAGCACGCGCAATTTCCTCCAGCCAGGAAAACGCCAGCACCGAATCGAAACAGTAACGTTGCAGGCTTAAGGGGACTTTCATGGCTAACTATTTTATTGATCGCCCGGTTTTTGCCTGGGTACTTGCCATTATTATGATGCTCGCGGGTGGGCTGGCGATCATGAACCTACCGGTTGCGCAGTATCCGCAGATTGCGCCGCCGACCATCACCATCAGCGCTACCTATCCGGGGGCTGATGCGCAAACGGTAGAAGACTCGGTCACTCAAGTGATCGAACAAAATATGAATGGGCTGGATGGCCTGATGTATATGTCATCAACCAGCGATGCGGCAGGCAATGCTTCCATCACCCTGACCTTTGAAACGGGAACATCGCCCGATATTGCGCAGGTTCAGGTGCAGAATAAACTGCAACTCGCGATGCCTTCGTTACCAGAAGCGGTGCAGCAACAAGGGATCAGCGTTAATAAGTCGAGCAGCAACATCCTGATGGTAGCGGCGTTTATTTCTGATAACGGTAGTCTCAACCAATACGATATCGCGGACTATGTGGCTTCTAACCTCCAGGATCCACTAAGCCGTACCGCGGGCGTCGGTAGCGTGCAGCTCTTTGGGTCAGAGTACGCCATGCGTATCTGGCTGGACCCACAAAAACTCAATAAATACAGTCTCGTTCCTTCTGATGTTATTTCCCAAATCAAGGTACAGAACAACCAGATTTCCGGTGGTCAACTAGGGGGGATGCCACAGGCGGCAGACCAACAACTGAACGCCTCAATCATTGTGCAGACGCGTCTACAAACGCCGGAAGAATTTGGCAAAATCCTGCTGAAAGTGCAGCAAGATGGTTCGCAAGTATTGCTGCGCGACGTTGCCCGCATCGAGTTGGGGGCAGAAGATTATTCCACTGTGGCGCGTTATAACGGCAAACCTGCTGCCGGGATTGCTATCAAGCTGGCTGCCGGAGCGAATGCCCTTGATACCTCGCGGGCGGTAAAAGCGGAGTTAAACCGATTATCAGCCTATTTCCCCGCCAGCCTGAAAACGGTTTACCCTTACGACACCACACCATTTATCAAAATTTCAATTCAGGAAGTTTTCAAAACGCTGGTTGAAGCTATCATCCTCGTCTTCCTGGTCATGTATCTGTTTTTACAAAATATTCGCGCTACGATTATCCCAACTATCGCCGTGCCGGTCGTTATTCTCGGCACATTTGCGATTTTGTCGGCGGTCGGTTTTACCATCAACACCCTCACCATGTTTGGGATGGTGTTAGCTATAGGGCTTTTGGTGGATGATGCCATCGTGGTGGTAGAAAACGTTGAACGCGTGATAGCGGAAGATAAACTGCCACCGAAAGAAGCGACGCATAAATCGATGGGGCAAATCCAGCGTGCGCTGGTCGGGATTGCCGTTGTTCTTTCTGCGGTATTTATGCCGATGGCCTTTATGAGCGGCGCAACCGGGGAAATTTATCGCCAGTTCTCCATTACGCTGATCTCCTCTATGTTGCTTTCGGTGTTTGTGGCAATGAGTCTGACCCCAGCCCTTTGCGCCACCATTTTGAAAGCCACACCGGAAGGCGGTCACAAACCGAACGCCTTGTTCGAACGCTTCAACCATCTGTTTGAGAAATCGACTCAGCACTATACCGACAGTACCCGCTCACTGTTGCGCTGCACTGGTCGCTATATGGTGGTATACCTGCTGATTTGTGCCGGGATGGCGGTGCTGTTCCTGCGTACACCGACCTCTTTCTTACCGGAAGAGGATCAGGGGGTATTTATGACCACGGCGCAGTTACCGTCAGGTTCCACAATGGTTAACACCACTAAAGTGCTGCAACAAGTAACCGATTACTATCTGACAAAAGAGAAAAATAATGTCCAGTCGGTGTTTACCGTTGGCGGCTTCGGCTTTAGCGGCCAGGGGCAAAACAACGGTCTGGCATTTATCAGCCTGAAACCGTGGTCTGAACGCGTCGGTGAGGAAAACTCGGTGACCGCAATCATTCAGCGGGCGATGGTGGCTCTGAGCAGTATCAATAAAGCGGTGATTTTCCCGTTCAACTTACCTGCGGTAGCGGAGCTGGGTACAGCATCAGGTTTTGATATGGAACTACTGGACAACGGCAACCTGGGGCACGAAAAGCTGACTCAGGCGAGAAACGAGTTGCTGTCACTGGCAGCACAATCGCCTGACCAGGTAACGGCGGTTCGCCCGAACGGCCTGGAAGATACGCCAATGTTCAAAGTGAACGTCAACGCCGCGAAAGCCGAAGCGATGGGCGTGGAGCTGTCTGATATCAACCAGACCCTCTCTACCGCCTTCGGCAGTAGCTACGTGAACGACTTCCTCAACCAGGGGCGTGTGAAAAAAGTGTATGTCCAGGCAGGAACACCGTTCCGTATGCTGCCGGACAACATCAACCAGTGGTATGTACGCAACGCCTCCGGCACGATGGCACCGCTTTCCGCTTATTCTTCAACAGAATGGACCTACGGTTCGCCGCGACTGGAACGCTACAACGGCATTCCGTCGATGGAGATTTTAGGGGAGGCCGCTGCTGGAAAAAGTACCGGTGACGCGATGAAGTTTATGGCAGAACTGGTGGCTAAACTTCCGGCGGGCGTCGGCTACTCCTGGACTGGGCTGTCGTATCAGGAAGCGTTATCGTCCAACCAGGCACCCGCGCTGTATGCCATTTCACTGGTCGTGGTGTTCCTCGCCCTCGCCGCGTTGTATGAAAGCTGGTCAATTCCATTCTCGGTGATGTTGGTTGTTCCGTTGGGCGTTATTGGCGCATTACTGGCAACTGACCTGCGCGGCCTGAGCAATGACGTCTACTTCCAGGTCGGTTTGCTGACCACCATCGGGCTTTCAGCCAAGAACGCCATCCTGATCGTCGAATTTGCGGTTGAGATGATGCAGAAAGAAGGGAAGACACCGGTAGAGGCGATTATCGAAGCGGCGCGGATGCGTTTACGCCCGATCCTGATGACCTCTCTGGCCTTTATTCTTGGCGTACTGCCACTGGTTATCAGTCATGGCGCAGGTTCCGGCGCACAAAATGCGGTCGGTACAGGCGTTATGGGGGGGATGTTTGCAGCAACCGTGCTGGCGATTTACTTCGTTCCCGTCTTTTTCGTCGTTGTGGAACATCTCTTTGCCCGCTTTAAAAAAGCGTAACGTATGAATGAGAGTAAGGCTGAACGTGAATGTTCTGCCTTACTCTTTCCTGACAACCATTCACTACTCAACAACCAGCTAACCATCAGGAATACCAGACTTAGCAAACAGCATTGAAAGTAGAAACCACTCCAGCCATTGGTCATCAACTTGAACAGTACGACACAAACCAGCATTCCCGTAATTATATGAATAATCAGCTTAATAACTCCAAACATGCTGCACCTTTTCCTCCTGAAAATACTAATATCCGTTTGCGAACTGCCAAAGAGAACTTGCCGGTGCCCCCGGCAAATATGGATGGGAAAAGATTTTTACATGAAGCGTAAAGCAGATCCTGACCGACTTTCGAATGATAGATGAAGTCAGGAAAAAGTCCCTGTTGACTGTTGCGCAAACTGGTGTGGTGTTACGCCATAATACTGGCGGAAAGTGTTAATAAAGTACGACGTACTGCTATAGCCACATTTTTCTGCGATCATCGGTAGCGGGAATTGTCGTAACTCGAGCAATTGTCTGGCCATCGACATTCGCGAGGCCAGTAATATTTTACTAAAGCAGGTGTTTTCATCCTGTAGCTTCTTTTTGATTAGGCTTTCACTGGTATACATCTTTTCTGCGATATCACGCAGATACCAGCGTCTGGCAATATCAAAGCTAATAATGCGTTCAACTTTTCCTGCAATGGTACTAATGCTATTAAAAAGGAATGGAATCAGCTCTTTATTTCGTGAAAACATCGAAAGGCAGGAGAAATAGAGCATATTATTTAATGTCGTTGAAGCAATGTCCTCTTTAGTAAAACTATCGAATATTGCTGTAACCAACGGCATCGGTGGGGTCATGTTAACTAACAGCTTTTTTTTATTGTGCAATCCTAAACACCGGAACGGTGGACGGACATTGTGTAAGTAATGAGTAATTATTCGTTCATCAATATCCAGCCTGCGGACATTTGATTCATTAAAGTCAAAACTCTCCGCCATATTTTTTTCTATCAGTAGAATACTATCTTTATACAAAGATAGTTTTTGCTGCTCATGGTATATATCAAATGAGCGACAGGTGAGGATCACCGAACAAACATGTGCCATGACAAGCCCTTATATTCCATTACCACGAACATTACAATTTCAGTATACAAATGAAATGATGAATGATTCACTCCGTGAGCCAAAACTGCCAAAATTGGTAGGACCAAAAGCCAGCCATAACGCAGTGTACATAACAGCTAATTACTAATAAGTAAATGCGTCAGCAATATATTTTAAGAAAGCGTATAGCTTATGTTTATAAAAAAATGGCTGATATTATCGACAATTAAAGTTATATTTTATTTACTGAGAGCACAAAGTTTCCCGTGTCAACAAGGAGCGTTATAACGGTTTATTAGTCTGGAGACGGCAGACTATCCTCTTCCCGGTCCCCTATGCCGGGTTTTTTTTATGTCTGAGTAAAGAATCAGAGTCTTATCCCTTCAGCATGGCGTTCAGAACTGTAAAAATTTCCCTGCCCAACAAAACTTGCTATCGGGTCACCATTCAGTATTCCCTGCGCTATTCGCTCCTGATACTCTGTCGGCGTCATACCATAATAGTTTCGAAAGACATAAATAAAATACGACGCACTGTTATAACCGCAGGATACGGCTACTCGTTTTATTGGAAAACCATGAACAACAATCAGTTGCAACGCCCGCTGCATTCTACATTCAGTCAGTAACTGTGAATACGATGTCTCTTCTTCACGCAATTTTTTCTTTAACAAACTCGGACTCACCAATAACTCACTGGCAATCTGTGCTAATGACCATTCATGAGCAATATTATTATTGATGACCGTGCAAACCCGCGTTCGCATATTCGGTCGCAAAATATTCATAAGCAGTGGTATAAACTGTTTATCTTCAAGAAAAATAGACAATAACGCAAATGTTAATGCTCTTTTACGTAATATCTCACCATAGCGGAGATCTTGATTTTGCGAAAGATGTACAACTTCCTGAAAAACAGGGATCTCTCTGGAACAATGATGAACAACTAACGAAGGAGCTTTTTTATAGGTATAAAGATTTAGCGTCTCCTCCTTGAGCATCGGGAGAAATAGTGAAAGTGTGTCCTTCGTGACTAATACGACGTTACCTACACACTTATCAATCAAGATCTGGCTTGCATCCGCAAAAACCACATCACCACCATTAAAGCAGCGATATTCACCATTCAACATAGTGAGAATAAATTTATGTTTTGCGTACGCAATTAAACAATTCCCATATTGTGATTGCATAGTTGACTTAATATAACATAAATATATTACTGATTATTAATGTAGCACGCCGCCATCTTAAGTCAAATTTATTGGCAAATAAATTTAAACAATTTTGACAGGGGAATTGATTAAATGTGAAGGAAAATTGTGTAAGAGCATTGAATTTATAATAAAAAATCGAAAGTACCAACGTAAGGAGATTAATACAAAACAAATGATCTACTGGCGTCATTTTGTTTGATTTTAGAAAGATTTATATTAGATACAACTTAACAACGCCATGAATACAAAATCAATATAATATTAATATTGCGCTAATGAACGTATGCCCCGGTTTTCAAACCGGGGCAAAGATTATTATAACGCCCTGTTATCAGGTATGTTTAAAGCTGTTCTGCTGGGCAATACCCTGCAGTTTCGGGTGATCGCTGAGGTATTTCAGGGAGGCTTTGTAGTCTTCCAGCAACAGTTCAGCGAAGTCCATTTCGAAGCCACG
>NZ_PYQM01000003.1:0-259744 GCF_003027595.1 Escherichia sp. 20412-1
ATGGGACAACTTGTGAAATTACCGACAAGAAGGGAAAGGGCCTTCCCGAGAGTGGTAAAGGAGAGGCCCTGGAAATACCCCACAGCCCCGAAAAAGAGCCAGTCAGTTGCTTAACTGACTGGCATTAGCTATCTGAAGCGGGTTTTTTTATCGAACAAGATATTGAGGGAGCGTCCTGCTCGCCACGTCACTCTTTATGAGAGAGCTTTTCAGCCTGAAGATCAACATCTGCGCTTTTCTTCGCCGCAGCATCGTCGTCATTCATCGCTTTCTTGAATCCCTTAATGGCCGCTCCAAGGTCTCCGCCCAGCGTACGTAACTTCTTAGTCCCAAACAGCAGAACGACCAGTGCCGCAACTACCAGCAGTTTGGTAATACTAATCTCACCCATAGATACCTTCTTGACATAAAACAGGCAGCAGAACGCGCCTTAAAAACCAGAGAATATTAACGGTCATTCGACGCGCGCACACAATAGCAATCTGTAACAAGGTGAATCAAGCACCGAGTAAAAAAACATCATAATAATTGCGGCGGCGCAAACCGTCGGTTGTTTAAGACGGGGAGTTGCGCGCGCACCTGACGCACACGTTCGGGCGTCACTTCCGCCATAATGAGTGCAGGCATTTCAGCCGCTGCGGCAATAGTGACACCAAAAGGATCAATGATACGGCTTTGCCCGATGTTTTTGTTACCACACTCCCCCGCCGCCACCATATAACAGGTGGTATCCAGAGCACGAGCGGTGAGTAAGGTTGACCAGTGATGCTCTTTCAGCGGTCCGCGAACCCAGGCAGCGGGAAGTACAAGGATTTCTGCTCCCTGTAAAGCCTGTGCCAACGCCAGCTCCGGGAAACGCAAATCATAGCAAGTCATCAGACCGACTTTCATCCCCTCCACGTCCAGCAGTGGAGCAACCATATCCCCGGCATCCACGTGACGCGATTCCTGAATGGAGAACGCATCATAAAGATGCAGTTTGGCATAACGTGCGATGATTTTTCCCGCCTGGAGGGCCACCAGCATATTCCACGCGCGCCCCGGCGTTGAAGGAACATGAATCGTCAGAATCGTCGTCATCATGTTACGTTTACTTTCTCGCAGTAAACGTCCGAGAAATTCACCTTCCAGCAACTGTGCTGATTTAACAGACAGATCGGGATCATGATCGTCTCGTGCCAGCAGGGCTTCCGGCAGGACAAACAAAGAGACATCGCTTTCCGCCGCCTGCGCCATCAACGAGGCGCAAATTTCAGCGTTCTTTTCCCATACAGATGTAACAGCAAACTGTCCTGCGGCAACCAGCATTACTACCTCCTGTCAGAGTCGTAAAATTCGCCAACGACGATTATTCGGCGTTACACTTATCACTCATACAAATCAAATAGCAGGATTTTGCAGTGTTACAACTCCTTTTAGCAGTTTTTATTGGCGGTGGTACGGGAAGCGTGGCGAGATGGCTGTTAAGTATGCGGTTTAACCCGCTGCATCAGGCTATTCCGTTGGGGACGCTGGCAGCAAACCTGATTGGGGCATTCATCATTGGAATGGGATTTGCCTGGTTTAGCCGGATGACGAACATTGATCCCGTGTGGAAAGTGCTAATCACTACCGGGTTTTGTGGCGGGCTGACGACTTTCTCTACATTTTCAGCAGAAGTGGTATTTTTGTTGCAAGAAGGACGCTTTGGCTGGGCGTTACTGAACGTCTTCGTTAACCTGTTAGGTTCATTTGCCATGACCGCGCTGGCTTTCTGGCTTTTTTCGGCGTCAACAGCACATTAAAGGCAAAAAAAAACCCGCTGATTAAGCGGGTTTTGAATTCTTGCTGACGTATCTTACAGAGCGATTACGTTTGCAGCAGAAGGGCCTTTGGCACCGTTAGTGATTTCGAACTCTACGCGCTGACCTTCAGCAAGAGTTTTAAAACCATTAGTCTGGATTGCAGAGAAGTGTACAAACACGTCTTTGCTGCCGTCTTCCGGAGTAATGAAACCGAATCCTTTGGACTCATTAAACCACTTAACGTTACCTTTAATCTTAGACATCAAAATTACCTTTACATGAAAAATAGACACAAATGCTGTGTCGGTTACCAGTACACCAATTGTGGTACGCTTTGTCCAGTGCAACTTTGCTAAAAAGTGATAAAAGTCGCGTTATTTTTGATGCTCCTTGCCTTACATTATGTTTTTTAAGGCTTTTATAAAACCGCAACTTGTCTAAAACTGAAACCGCATCCAGGCAAAGTAAACATTGCCATTGTTGTAGATACCAGGGATGTAAGTCATCTGAAAGATAGCCAGCGGCTTTCACGGCCCTATCCAGCAACAGGCTCCCATTTATTCCACGAATCCTCAAATGTCATCACGTACAAACCGTGCCAGTTGCCTTTCTCATCCCAACGCGACTAACCGAAACCGCCGCCCCACGTTTTTAGTTATAGCGATCAGCTTTTTCTTTATCGTAAGCGAAACGTGCATGCCTGGTGATGGCAGGAATATACAAATCATATGTTCTGGCTGCCGTCAGGTTGCTGCGACATTCTCTCTAAATGTCGTAATCCATTGTTCTGTACAGGCAGAAATTTCATCACGCTGATTAACTTAATAAAAACAAAGGGAATTACGGTAATACATTCACTTATATCCATTAGTGACTATAAAATATTTATCAAAAATTCACTTCCAGCATAGCTGGACTAAAATGAACATAACCGTATTAACACCTACATAAAGAATACTATTAATATTTTATAGGCTTACACAAATAAATATCACCAAATTATTCTGGAGACTTAAGCAATATTTCCTTCCAAATGACAACTTAAGCAAAAAAAATCTTCCCCGACATAGACAGCAATAAACAAAAGAAAAAATCTCTTGCTTTTTAATCAGATGCAATGACAAGCTAACAAATAAATATCACTAACACTACCAGCGCGCACACATGAGCGCATATTTTTTAAACAAGTAAAGAAACCACTATCGCGCAATTTAACAAAATCACATCATTAACTTATCAATTAATACACATTATCACACTGGTAATTACCAACTATAAAAATTCATTTTGTTATTCATGTATAAAAAACAACAACATCAATGTATTAATGGTCGCTTTTCTTGATTTTAATCAGCATTCACCACCCATTTGTTCGGCATATTTTTCACTAGTTTTAGGAATTTGTTATTATTTATCTTGGAGTCTGGAAACAGGAAAAATTATGCTGACAGTTATTGAGCTCCTTATTGGAGTTGTAGTTATTGTGGGTGTAGCTCGCTACATCATTAAAGGGTATTCCGCCACCGGGGTGTTATTTGCAGGCGGTCTGTTATTACTGATAATCAGTGCCATTATGGGGCACAAAGTTTTACCATCCAGCCAGACTTCAACGGGCTACAGCGCCACGGATATCGTTGAATACATTAAAATATTACTGATGAGTCGCGGTGGCGACCTCGGCATGATGATCATGATGCTGTGTGGCTTTGCCGCTTACATGACCCATATCGGCGCAAACGATATGGTCGTCAAACTGGCGTCAAAACCATTGCAGTACATTAACTCCCCTTACCTGCTGATGATTGCCGCCTATTTTGTTGCCTGTCTGATGTCACTGGCAGTTTCCTCCGCAACCGGCCTGGGCGTTTTACTGATGGCAACGCTGTTCCCGGTCATGGTGAACGTTGGTATCAGTCGCGGCGCGGCGGCTGCCATTTGTGCCTCACCTGCGGCGATTATTCTCGCGCCGACTTCAGGTGATGTGGTACTGGCGGCGCAGGCTTCCGAAATGCCGTTAATTGACTTCGCCTTCAAAACGACACTGCCAATCTCAATTGCTGCAATTATCGGCATGGCGATTGCCCACTTTTTCTGGCAGCGCTATCTGGACAACAAAGAGCATATTTCCCATGAAATGTTAGATGTCAGCGAAATCACGACCACCGCTCCTGCGTTTTACGCCATTCTGCCGTTCACCCCAATCATTGGCGTGCTGTTTTTTGACGGCAAATGGGAGCCGCAATTGCACATCATCACCATTCTGGTGATATGTATGCTAATTGCCTCCATTCTGGAATTTATTCGCAGCTTTAATACGCAAAAAGTCTTTTCTGGCCTGGAAGTGGCTTATCGTGGCATGGCTGATGCCTTCGCTAACGTGGTAATGCTATTAGTTGCCGCCGGTGTTTTTGCCCAGGGCCTTAGCACCATTGGCTTTATCCAGAGCCTGATCTCAATCGCTACCTCATTCGGTTCAGCGAGCATTATCCTCATGCTGGTGCTGGTTATCCTGACGATGCTGGCGGCGGTGACTACTGGTTCCGGCAATGCGCCGTTCTATGCATTCGTTGAGATGATCCCGAAACTGGCGCACTCTTCCGGAATTAACCCGGCATACCTGACAATTCCGATGCTACAAGCATCAAACCTGGGTCGTACACTTTCGCCAGTCTCTGGCGTGGTGGTTGCGGTTGCCGGAATGGCGAAAATTTCACCTTTTGAAGTGGTAAAACGCACCTCGGTGCCGGTGCTTGTTGGGCTGGTAATTGTCATCGTGGCCACGGAGTTGATGGTCCCCGGTACAACCGCCGCCGTTACTGGTAAGTAATTCTCTGGCCGGAGGCGTGCTTCCTCCGGCACTCTCTTCACCCACTGTGGTAAATACGCTGCGGTCTGCCGACTTTGCCGTGAACAATCTCGGCAATAACCAGATGGCGGCTGGCACAATATTCGAGATAACGTCTGGCGGTAGTGCGGCTGATGGTCAATGCCTGTGCTACCGTCTCCGCCGTATGTTGCACATCCGGCTCTTTGAAAAGTTTCCGCACTGCATTCAGTGTCAACGCATCAATACCGGTCGGAAGATCGTCCTTCGGTTCCCCGCGAGCATAAGCATTAAACATCTCATCAATTTGCTTTTGACTGGCACTATCAATACTTTCCAGCATATGTTTACGCTGGCGAAAGCGGGTCAATGTCTGCCCCAGACGCTCATAAGCAATTGGCTTGATCAGATAATCAAACACACCGCAGCGTACTGCTTCAGACACCGTTTCCATATCGCTGGCAGCAGTAGTAAACACCACATCGCCGGGATAATGCGCCTGCACCAGCTCATGCAGCAAATTAATACCTCTACCGTCAGGGAGATAGTTATCCAGCAAGATAAGCCCCGGCTTAAAACGCTCGATCATCATTCGGGCCTGCGCCAGGTTTCCCGCCAGCAATATCTGACTGAATCCAGGGATGTGACGAATATATTCCGCATGCATCTCTGCCAGCGGCGTCTCGTCCTCAACGATCAATAGAGTTAATGGAGCTGTCATTAGGTTTCACTTTCGGAATATAGATTGAAAATAAAGTACCGCAGGGATCATTATCTTCGAGAGTGATAACTCCCCCGCAGCGCGTTACATAGCTGGCAATAAGATACAACCCAATGCCATGCTCACCGGGTTCATCAGCACGCGTACTGACGCCCTGCTCAAATATTTTGTCGCGCAGAGACTCTGGGACGCCGCAACCCTGATCGGCCACTTCAATCACCACATCATCGCCTTCGTCGCTCAGATATAATTCGACGATCTTATTCCCTTTATCGTTGCGCAGACTGGCTTCGAAGGCATTGTCGAGTAAGTTGCCCACAATCGCCGCAAACTCAGTGCTGTCCAGCCCTGGCGGCAGTTGGGAAAGCTGGCTGCCGGGGACGATTGTCATTTTTAGCCCCAGTTCACGAGCGCGCTGCACTTTACCAAACAGCAACCCCGCCACCTGGCGATCGACAAATGCCTCGCGCAGGCTGTCAATAAGCTGTTGCTGGGCCTGAGACTCTCCCTGAACCATCGCCAGCACGCGATCATACTCTTTCATTTGCAACAGACCATTGAGCGTAGACATCCAATTGAGATGTTCATGACGCAATGTGCGCAGGCTTTCGACGTATTGTTTAATTTGCGTCAGTTGCGCATTAAGGGTGGATATTTCGTCTTTACTACGAAAGCTGATTATTGCCCCCAGCAAATCATCACCAGAACGAATAGCTTCCCGATTAGCAATGACGCTCAGGCCGTTAAAATTTGTCACCACATCCTGGCGTTTTTCATCAATCTGCTCGATGAAGAAATCGGCGGGCCTGACCACTTCAGCAATGGGTCTGCCCAGCCACTGCCGTCCGGGGGAACTCAGCCCCAGCATCTTTCTTGCGTTACGGTTGATGGCGGTAATGTAACCATGTGGATCCACCGCAATCAGCCCTTCATAAACAGAACTAAATAGCGCCTCTTGCTGACGAACCACGCGCGCAATTTGCTTCGGTTCCATCCCCATCATCTGGCGGCGAATATGCGCGGCTAAGAACCACGACAACAGCATCAGAATGCCCAACAGCACGACAAACACGCCTGCCATCGGTAATAAAAATTCGGCGCGCCAGCTATCGATTTTACTGACCAGATAACCCACCGACACCACGCCGATGACGTTGTCATCATCATCAAAGATCGGTGTTTTGGCGCGCATCGCCATACCTATCGACCCTTTACCCGTAATGAAGTAACTCTCTCCTTTCTCCAGTGCGCCGGGTTTGGTGAATTGCATAGGATGACCAATTTTCTCCGGATTAGGATGGTAAAGGCGGATCGAGTCGCGGTCGCCAATCACCACATAATCGAAATCAGTATCTCTTTGTAATTTGTTGGCAATGGTCGCCAGTCGTTTGTAGTCACGCGTTTTAACCGCCGTGATGATGCTGTCATTGGAGGCAATAATTTTTGCCTGATTCATTGCCATGTCACGCACATGGAGCGTTAAATAGTCCTCGAAACTGGCCGTAAAATATTGCGCCAGTGCTGCGATGACAAATATTGAGAACACCAGAATCAGCAGGAAGATACGCAGCGGAAATGCCAGTCGTTGGAAAAAAGCAAACTGTTTATTCTCATTAAACTGCAACATTGTTTTCCTTGCGGGGTAAACCCTGTTTTTGGTGAATGTAATTAAAATGTTGAATCTTGACAGATGAAAATAAAATATAATCGTGGCAAAATTCATTCATTAAATCAATTAAACAACTTAAAACCACGCGCCAATTCGCAATTACATTAATTAAAAAACTTAAAACCATTAAATAAATAAAAAACCACTAACTCTATGTGAAATAAATCAAAATTTCTCACTGCAATACTCCTTAGGATGTATAGCAAAAGGAGAAACAGATATACCTCACTCGCAGCCCTTTCTCCCAACTGAAAATAAATGATTACCAACTTGCAACATTCATTGCAAATTGATAACAACACATACCTTCAGGATACGACTTATTATGTTCGGCAATGATATTTTCACCCGGGTAAAACGTTCAGAAAATAAAAAAATGGCGGAAATCGCGCAATTTCTACATGAAAATGATTTGAGCGTTGACACAACAGTCGAAGTATTTATTACCGTAACCCGCAATGAAAAACTTATCGCTTGCGGTGGAATTGCCGGAAATATTATTAAGTGCGTGGCTATCAGTGAATCTGTTCGCGGTGAAGGACTGGCGCTGACATTAGCCACCGAACTAATAAACCTCGCCTATGAACGGCACTGCACACATCTGTTTATTTATACCAAAACCGAATACGAAGCGCTGTTCCGCCAGTGCGGTTTCTCCACGCTGACCAGCGTACCAGGCGTGATGGTACTGATGGAAAACAGTGCCACGCGGCTGAAACGCTATGCTGAATCGCTGAAAAAATTTCGTCATGAAGGGAAGAAGATTGGCTGCATAGTGATGAACGCCAATCCCTTTACCAACGGCCACCGTTATCTGATTCAACAAGCCGCAGCACAGTGCGACTGGCTGCATCTATTTTTAGTCAAAGAAGATTCTTCGCGCTTTCCCTATGAAGACCGGCTGGATTTGGTGTTGAAAGGCACCGCTGATATTCCGCGCCTGACAGTGCATCGCGGTTCCGAGTACATCATTTCCCGCGCCACGTTCCCTTGCTACTTCATTAAAGAACAGAGCGTCATTAACCATTGTTACACCGAAATTGATCTGAAGATTTTCCGTCAGTACCTCGCTCCTGCGCTTGGCGTAACCCACCGCTTTGTCGGTACTGAACCGTATTGTCGCGTGACCGCCCAGTACAACCAGGATATGCGCTACTGGCTGGAAACACCGACTATCTCAGCACCGCCCATCGAACTGGTTGAAATTGAGCGACTGCGTTACCAGGAGATGCCGATATCCGCTTCACGGGTGCGCCAACTACTGGTGAAAAACGATCTCACGGCTATCGCGCCGCTGGTCCCGGCAGCCACGCTGCATTACTTGCAGAATCTGCTTGAACACTCCCGCCACGACGCGGCAGTTCGTCAAAAGACCCCCGCATAAAAAACAGGTGAAAAATGAAAATAAACCAGCCCGCCGTTGCAGGCACCCTAGAGTCTGGGGATGTGATGATACGCATCGCCCCACTCGATACGCAGGATATCGACCTGCAAATCAACAGCAGCGTTGAGAAACAGTTTGGCGATGCAATTCGTAGCACCATTCTGGACGTTCTTGCCCGCTATAACGTGCGCGGCGTACAGCTAAATGTCGATGACAAAGGCGCACTGGACTGCATTTTACGTGCACGACTGGAAGCTCTGCTGGCGCGCGCCAGCGGTATCCCGGCTCTGCCATGGGAGGATTGCCAATGATTTCCGCTTCGTTGCAACAACGTAAAACCCGCACCCGCCGCAGCATGTTGTTCGTACCTGGCGCTAATGCCGCGATGGTCAGCAACTCTTTCATCTACCCGGCTGATGCCCTGATGTTCGATCTCGAAGACTCCGTGGCACTGCGCGAAAAAGACACCGCTCGCCGCATGGTCTACCACGCGCTGCAACACCCACTGTATCGCGATATCGAAACCATCGTGCGTGTTAACGCGCTGGATTCTGAATGGGGCGTTAACGACCTGGAAGCTGTCGTCCGCGGCGGCGCAGACGTTGTACGTCTGCCGAAAACCGATACCGCTCAGGACGTTCTGGATATCGAGAAAGAAATCCTGCGCATTGAAAAAGCCTGCGGTCGTGAACCGGGTAGTACCGGTCTGCTGGCAGCGATTGAATCTCCGCTGGGCATTACCCGCGCGGTAGAAATCGCTCACGCTTCCGAGCGCTTAATCGGTATCGCGCTGGGCGCAGAGGACTATGTGCGCAACCTGCGTACAGAACGCTCCCCGGAAGGAACTGAGCTGTTGTTTGCTCGCTGCTCCATTTTGCAGGCCGCGCGCTCTGCCGGTATTCAGGCGTTTGACACCGTCTATTCCGACGCCAACAACGAAGCCGGATTCCTGCAAGAAGCTGCCCACATCAAGCAACTGGGCTTTGATGGCAAATCGCTGATCAACCCGCGTCAGATTGATCTGCTGCACAACCTCTACGCACCAACCCAGAAAGAAGTGGATCACGCACGCCGCGTCGTAGAAGCCGCTGAAGCCGCTGCTCGCGAAGGCCTCGGTGTGGTTTCTCTGAACGGCAAGATGGTTGACGGTCCGGTTATCGATCGCGCCCGTCTGGTGCTCTCCCGCGCAGAACTTTCCGGCATCCGCGAAGAATAAGGCAATCAAAATGACGCATAAAATTGAACAATCTCAACGACAAGAACGGGTAGCGGCCTGGAATCGTCACGCTGAATGCGATCTTGCCGCTTTCCAGAACTCACCGAAACAAACTTATCAGGCAGAAAAAGCGCGCGATCGCAAACTGTGCGCCAACCTGGAAGAAGCGATTCGTCGTTCTGGTTTGCAAGATGGCATGACCGTCTCTTTCCACCACGCTTTCCGCGGTGGTGACCTGACCGTCAACATGGTGATGGACGTCATCGCGAAAATGGGCTTTAAAAACCTGACCCTGGCATCCAGTTCCCTGAGTGATTGCCACGCGCCACTGGTAGAACATATTCGTCAGGGCGTGGTAACCCGTATTTATACTTCCGGTCTGCGCGGCCCACTGGCAGAAGAAATCTCCCGTGGTCTGCTGGCTGAACCAGTGCAAATCCACTCCCACGGCGGTCGTGTGCATTTGGTGCAGAGCGGTGAACTGAACATCGATGTGGCCTTCCTCGGCGTCCCATCCTGTGATGAGTTCGGTAATGCCAACGGCTACACTGGCAAAGCCTGCTGCGGCTCCCTCGGCTATGCGATGGTCGATGCCGACAATGCAAAACAGGTCGTGATGCTCACCGAAGAGCTGCTGCCTTATCCGCATAACCCGGCAAGCATTGAACAGGATCAGGTTGATCTGATCGTCAAAGTTGATCGTGTTGGTGATGCCGCGAAAATCGGCGCTGGCGCGACCCGTATGACCACGAACCCGCGCGAACTGCTGATTGCCCGCAGCGCCGCGGACGTGATTGTCAACTCCGGCTACTTCAAAGAAGGTTTCTCCATGCAAACCGGCACTGGCGGCGCATCGCTGGCGGTAACGCGTTTCCTGGAAGACAAAATGCGTAGCCGTGACATTCGCGCCGATTTCGCCCTCGGCGGCATCACCGCCACGATGGTTGATCTGCATGAAAAAGGTCTGATCCGCAAACTGTTGGACGTACAGAGCTTTGACAGCCACGCCGCACAATCCCTGGCCCGTAACCCGAATCACATCGAAATCAGCGCCAACCAGTATGCCAACTGGGGTTCTAAAGGTGCATCAGTTGATCGTCTCGATGTAGTGGTACTGAGCGCGCTGGAAATTGACACCCAGTTCAACGTTAACGTGCTGACTGGTTCTGACGGCGTACTGCGCGGTGCTTCCGGCGGTCACTGCGATACCGCAATTGCCTCTGCGCTTTCCATCATCGTCGCGCCACTGGTTCGCGGTCGTATTCCAACTCTGGTGGATAACGTGCTGACCTGCATTACCCCTGGCTCCAGCGTCGATATTCTGGTCACCGACCACGGTATCGCTGTTAACCCGGCACGTCCGGAACTGGCAGAACGTCTGCAGGAAGCGGGAATTAAAGTGGTTTCCATTGAGTGGCTGCGTGAACGTGCGCGTCTGCTGACCGGTGAACCACAGCCGATTGAATTCACCGACCGCGTCGTTGCCGTCGTGCGTTACCGCGATGGCTCGGTGATTGATGTTGTACATCAGGTGAAGGAATAAGCCATGCACCTGCTCCCTGAACTCGCCAGCCACCATGCGGTTTCGATTCCCGAGTTGCTCATCAGCCGGGATGAAAGGCAAGCACGGCAACACGCCTGGCTCAAGCGCCATCCTGTTCCACTGGTCTCCTTTACCGTGGTTGCGCCTGGGCCGATTAAAGACAGCGAGGTCACACGCCGTATTTTTAATCATGGCGTAACTGCCCTGCATGCCTTAGCCACAAAACAGGGCTGGCAAATTCAGGAGCAGGCTGCACTGGTTTCTGCCAGCGGGCCGGAGGGCATGTTGAGCATTGCCGCCCCGGCTCGCGACCTCAAGCTCGTGACCATTGAGCTTGAGCATAGTCATCCTCTCGGGCGTTTGTGGGATATCGATGTGCTGACGCCCGAAGGCGAAATTCTCTCCCGCCGCAATTATTCACTACCGCCTCGCCGCTGCCTGTTGTGCGAACAAAGCGCGGCTGTTTGCGCGCGTGGGAAAACCCATCAACTGACCGATTTACTCAACCGCATGGAGGCGCTGCTGAACGATGTCGATGCCTGCAACGTCAACTAAAACCACAAAGCTTGCTGCGTCATTAATCGATGACTACGCCCTGCTGGGCTGGCGCGCCATGCTGACTGAAGTCAATCTGTCACCAAAACCTGGCCTGGTGGATCGCATTAACTGCGGTGCGCACAAAGATATGGCGCTGGAAGATTTCCACCGTAGCGCACTGGCAATTCAGGGCTGGTTACCGCGTTTCATTGAATTTGGTGCCTGTAGCGCAGAAATGGCACCGGAAGCGGTACTCAACGGATTACGCCCAATTGGTATGGCCTGCGAAGGCGATATGTTCCGCGCCACTGCGGGCGTAAACACCCATAAAGGCAGCATTTTTTCTTTAGGGCTACTGTGTGCGGCGATTGGTCGTTTGCATCAGCTCAACCAGCCGGTAACGCCCAAAACCGTTTGTGCGACGGCGGCAAGTTTCTGCCGCGGTCTGACCGATCGCGAACTACGTACCAATAATCAACAACTGACGGCAGGTCAACGGTTGTATCAACAACTTGGCCTAACCGGCGCGCGCGGCGAAGCCGAAGCGGGTTATCCGCTGGTGATCAACCACGCCCTGCCGCACTACCTCACTCTGCTGGATCAGGGGTTAGATCCTGAACTGGCATTGCTCGATACCTTACTGCTGCTGATGGCGATGAACGGCGATACCAACGTTGCATCACGCGGTGGCGAAGGGGGGCTGCGCTGGCTACAACGCCAGGCGCAAACACTATTGCAAAAAGGGGGCATCCGAACCCCCGCCGATCTCGATTATCTCCGGCAGTTCGACAGGGAGTGTATCGAACGAAATCTCAGCCCAGGCGGCAGCGCCGACCTGCTGATTCTTACCTGGTTTTTAGCACAGATTTAAAAATTTAAGCACTTGATAAATTTGGAAATATTAATTTTCGGAGAACCCGTATGTCTTTAGCAAAAGATAAGATATGGAAATTATTGGCCCCACTGGTGGTGATGGGCGTCATGTTTCTTATCCCTGTACCCGACGGTATGCCGCCGCAGGCATGGCATTACTTCGCCGTGTTTGTGGCAATGATTGTCGGTATGATCCTCGAGCCAATTCCGGCAACAGCAATCAGTTTTATTGCAGTAACTATTTGCGTTATTGGCAGTAATTATCTGCTCTTTGACGCCAAAGAATTAGCTAACCCCGCTTTTAATGCCCAAAAACAGGCGCTGAAATGGGGACTGGCTGGTTTTTCCAGTACCACTGTCTGGTTGGTATTTGGCGCATTTATCTTTGCATTAGGGTATGAAGTTTCCGGATTAGGTCGTCGTATCGCCCTTTTCCTGGTGAAATTCATGGGGAAACGCACACTGACGTTGGGTTATGCGATTGTCATCATCGATATTCTGCTGGCACCATTTACACCGTCTAACACCGCACGTACAGGTGGGACCGTTTTCCCGGTCATTAAAAACCTGCCGCCACTGTTTAAATCATTCCCGAACGATCCGTCTGCACGTCGTATTGGCGGTTATTTAATGTGGATGATGGTCATCAGTACCAGTCTGAGTTCCTCCATGTTTGTCACCGGTGCTGCACCGAACGTGCTGGGTCTGGAGTTTGTCAGCAAAATTGCCGGTATCCAGATTAGCTGGTTGCAGTGGTTCCTCTGCTTCCTGCCAGTTGGCGTTATCTTACTTATCATTGCGCCGTGGCTTTCCTATGTACTGTACAAACCGGAAGTCACTCATAGTGAAGAAGTGGCAACCTGGGCGGGTGACGAACTGAAAACAATGGGTCGCCTGACTCGCAGAGAGTGGACGCTGATTGGTCTTGTTCTGCTTAGTTTGGGTTTATGGGTATTTGGTAGTGAAGTCATTAACGCCACTGCTGTTGGCCTGCTGGCGGTTTCGCTGATGCTGGCGCTGCACGTTGTGCCGTGGAAAGACATTACCCGCTATAACAGCGCATGGAACACGCTGGTTAACCTGGCAACACTGGTTGTCATGGCTAATGGCCTGACCCGTTCTGGCTTTATCGACTGGTTTGCCAACACCATGAGTACGCACCTGGAAGGTTTCTCACCAAACGCGACAGTGATTGTACTGGTTCTGGTGTTCTACTTTGCGCACTACCTGTTTGCCAGCCTGTCTGCGCATACCGCAACCATGCTGCCGGTGATTCTGGCCGTCGGTAAAGGTATTCCGGGCGTACCGATGGAACAACTGTGTATCCTGCTGGTTCTGTCTATCGGTATCATGGGCTGCCTGACTCCATATGCAACTGGCCCAGGAGTTATTATTTACGGCTGCGGCTATGTGAAATCGAAAGATTACTGGCGTCTGGGTGCCATCTTCGGGGTCATTTACATCGCCATGTTGCTGTTGGTTGGCTGGCCAATTCTGGCAATGTGGAACTAATACGTTCGCCAAACGCTGAATAAATCATCACGCCCGCCAGGTAAGCCCACCCGGCGGGCTTTTTTATGATTTAATAGATAGTATTCAGTGTATGTATGAGTCCCACACCCATTATGAAAGCATTCTGGCGTAACGCCGCTTTACTGACGGCTTCTCTGCTCCCCTTATCTTCAGCTAACGCCGTGGCGTTACAGGCAAAACAGTACGGCGATTTTGATCGCTATGTGCTGGCTCTTTCCTGGCAAACCGGATTTTGCCAAAGCCAGCACGATCGCAATCGTAACGAACGCGATGAATGTCGTCTGCAAACCGAAACGACCAACAAAGCTGATTTCTTGACCGTACACGGCCTGTGGCCTGGGTTGCCAAAGTCGGTTGCGGCACGCGGTGTTGATGAACGCCGCTGGATGCGCTTTGGCTGCGCCACCCGCCCAATCCCAAACTTGCCAGAGGCACGCGCCAGCCGAATGTGTTCGTCACCGGAAACGGGGTTGTCGCTGGAAACGGCAGCTAAACTAAGTGAAGTGATGCCCGGCGCGGGTGGGCGTTCCTGCCTGGAACGTTACGAATATGCGAAACACGGCGCCTGTTTTGGTTTTGATCCGGACGCTTACTTCGGCACGATGGTGCGTCTGAATCAAGAAATCAAAGAAAGCGACGCTGGAAAATTTCTCGCTGAAAACTATGGTAAAACCGTGAGTCGAAATGACTTTGACGCCGCCTTCGCCAAAAGCTGGGGGAAAGAGAACGTCAAAGCGGTCAAGTTAACGTGTCAGGGTAATCCGGCATATTTGACTGAAATCCAGATTTCACTCAAAGCTGACGCCATCAACGCACCGCTTTCTGCAAACTCATTCTTGCCACAACCACATCCCGGTAACTGTGGCAAAGCCTTTGTGATTGATAAAGCGGGCTATCAATAATCTGACAGGCAAAACGCTGTGGTGCGTTTTTCATGAAACATGGCGATTAAGATTTCTACAATAATGCGCTGCATTGAGGAATTCCCTGAATGTGACGTAAATCACTTCAAAGTGTGAGCAACAGCCAGTATCATCATATGAGTTAAACCCTCGCCGCCTGACGGTGAGGGTTTTCTTTTGGGTATGTTTATCTGCGACACTCGCAGTACCGACGACATGGAGTAAAAATGTCCAGACCAACTATCATCATTAACGACCTGGATGCCGAACGCATCGATATTCTGCTGGAGCAACCCGCCTACGCCGGTTTGCCAGTCGCTGACGCGTTAAACGCAGAGTTGGATCGCGCCCAAATGTGTTCGCCAGAAGATATGCCACACGATGTGGTGACGATGAACAGCCGGGTTAAATTCCGCAATCTTAGCGATGGCGAAGTGCGTGTGCGCACGCTGGTGTATCCGGCCAAAATGACCGACAGCAATACTCAGCTTTCCGTTATGGCTCCGGTTGGTGCCGCACTGCTGGGGCTGCGCGTTGGCGACACCATTCACTGGGAACTTCCGGGCGGCGTTACCACCCACCTTGAAGTGCTGGAACTCGAATACCAGCCAGAAGCCGCTGGCGAATACCTGCTTTAATCCCATCTGCACAAGCGTTAAATCGCTTTGCTCAGAGGATGCGTCCGCATCCTCTTTCCGCTCAAATATCAACCAGATTTATCATTTTGCTCTTCCCCGCTACGTTCTAATCTGAACAGGTTATCAACCTGCGGACTCCATTATGAGTGAAGCTCTTGGTATTACAGCGTTTTATATTTTCATCGCAGCAATAATTGTTGTAGCGGTGCTATACCTTGAGCAACACTGGTAGTGCCAACACGAATACATTTTAAGCATCAATATTTAATAGATATAAAATCAACGTCGCAAATCACAGATCTAAAATCAATAATATGATGTTATGTATGCATGCAACAGCAAGGAGAGAATGCTTATGTACAAAACAATCATTATGCCAGTAGACGTATTTGAAATGGAATTAAGCGACAAAGCCGTTCGTCACGCTGAATTTCTCGCCCAGGATGATGGTGTAATTCATTTACTCCATGTATTACCAGGCGCTGCAAGCCTTAGTCTGCACCGTTTTGCTGCCGATGTGCGTCGTTTCGAAGAGCATTTGCAACATGAGGCGGAAGAGCGCCTGCAGACAATGGTGGGTCATTTCACTATTGATCCCTCCCGTATCAAACCACATGTCCGTTTTGGTAGCGTGAGAGATGAGGTGAATGAATTAGCCAAAGAACTGAATGCGGATGTTGTGGTTATCGGTTCGCGTAATCCATCAATTTCAACCCATCTGTTAGGTTCTAACGCTTCCAGCGTGATCCGCCACGCCCATCTGCCTGTATTAGTCGTTCGTTAACAAATTAACGTATTTATGGTGCCCTGCCCGGAGCCATCCCGGCAGGGTTTTCTATAACGAAAAAAAGCCGCCAGGTTTGACCCCGGCGGCTAAACAATTGCAGGTGAATCTTACTTCTTCTTATGCAGTTTTGGTGCGAATCAGGTAGTCAAAGGCACTCAGAGAGGCTTTGGCACCTTCGCCAGTGGCGATGATGATCTGTTTGTACGGAACCGTTGTACAGTCACCGGCTGCAAACACGCCTTTGACGTTGGTTTCGCATTTCGCATCGATGATGATTTCACCCATGCGGTTACGTTCTACTGCGCCTTCCAGCCAGTTGGTGTTCGGCAGCAGACCAATCTGAACGAAAATACCGGCCAGTTCGATATTGTGAATATCGCCGCTCACGCGATCACGGTATTCCAGACCAACAACTTTGCTACCGTCGCCTTTTACTTCAGTGGTTTGCGCATTCAGAATGATGTCGACGTTTTTCAGACTGCGCAGTTTGTCCTGCAGAACCTGGTCGGCTTTCATTTCTGGCGCAAACTCAAGCAGGGTAACGTGTTCAACAATACCCGCCAGATCAATCGCGGCTTCCACGCCGGAGTTGCCGCCGCCAATCACCGCTACACGTTTGCCTTTAAACAGCGGGCCGTCGCAGTGCGGGCAGTAGGTTACGCCTTTGGTGCGATACTGATCTTCACCCGGAACGTTCATGTTGCGCCATTTTGCGCCGGTCGCCACGATAATGCTGCGGGCTTTCAGTACCGCGCCGGAAGCTGTTTCAATCTGATGCAGACCGCCTTCAACCGCGGCCGGGATCAGCTTGCTCGCGCTCTGGCTGTCGATCACATCAACATCGTATTCATCAACGTGAACTTTCAGCGCACCAGCCAGTTTCTGGCCTTCGGTTTTCGGCACGGAGATGTAGTTTTCAATGTCAACGGTATCGAGGATCTGACCACCGAAACGTTCGCCCATCAGACCAGTACGGATACCCTTACGTGCGGAGTAAATTGCCGCCGCAGCACCCGCCGGGCCAGAACCAACGATCAGCACATCATAAGCGTCACGCTTGTTCAGCTCTTCTGCCGCACGTTTTTCAGCGCCAGTATCAATCTTCGCAACGATTTCAGTCAGCGTCATACGCCCCTGACCAAACTCTTTACCATTCACGAATACGGCCGGAACGCCCATCACGTTACGATCGGTGATTTCGTTCTGGAACGTACCACCGTCAATCGCCGTGTGTTTAATGCGCGGGTTCAGTACGCTCATCAGGTTCAGCGCCTGCACCACGTCCGGACAGTTATGGCAGGAAAGCGAATAATAAGTTTCAAATTCAAAATCACCGTCAATGTCGCGGATCTGCTCCAGCAGAGACTGCGCTTCTTTCGACGGATGACCACCGGTCCACAGCAGAGCCAGTACCAGCGAGGTAAATTCATGGCCCAGCGGAGAGCCTGCAAAACGCGGCCCCTGGTTAGAACCTGGGTTGGTGATCAGGAAAGACGGCTTACGCACCGGCAAGCTGTTATCTTCTTTAAAGGTGACTTTGTCTGACAGTTCTGCGATCTCAGCCAACAGTTCCTTGATTTCTGCCGATTTAGCGCTGTCATCCAGCGTGGCAATTAACTCAACAGGCTTGGTCAATTTCTCAAGGTAAGCCTTGAGTTGAGTTTTCATATTTGTGTCGAGCATGTTTATCTCCTGGGCTTTAAACATCATCATGCAAGCGGCCTCTGCGGCTACCTGGATGCAGCTTGCATCATGGTGCGGGGAAGAAAATCGGGTGCCGCAGCACCCGATTAATTAGGTGAATTTCCGAAGTATTTCGCGTCAGAGCAAGGCGGCTAGCCTGTGAACCCCCGGAGCTTACACAAGTAAGTGACCGGGGTGAGCGGGCGACGCCAACACTGCTATGGCGTGAAAGACGAAGAAAATTTAGATTTTACCAACCAGGTCCAGGGATGGAGCCAGAGTTGCTTCACCTTCTTTCCATTTAGCCGGGCAAACTTCACCTGGGTGAGAAGCCACGTACTGTGCTGCTTTGATTTTACGCAGCAGGTCAGATGCGTCACGGCCAATGCCTTCAGCGGTAACTTCGATAGCCTGGATGATACCCTGCGGGTCAACAACGAAGGTAGCACGGTCAGCCAGACCTTCATCTTCACGCATGTTGTCGAAGTTACGGGTCAGGGCGCCAGTCGGGTCACCGATCATTGCATATTTAATTTTAGCGATGGTTTCAGAGCTGCTGTGCCATGCTTTGTGGGTGAAGTGAGTATCGGTAGATACTGCGTATACATCTACACCCAGTTTCTGCAGTTCTTCGTAGTGGTCAGCAACGTCGCCCAGTTCGGTCGGGCATACGAAAGTAAAGTCAGCCGGGTAGAAGAAGAAGACGCTCCAGCGGCCTTCGGTGTCTTTCTCGGTGATTTCGATGAATTCGCCGTTTTTGAATGCCTGGTTTTTAAAAGGTTTAATTTTGGTGTTAATCAAGGACATCTATACTTCCTCCGTGTTTTCGATGAGATGTAAGGTAACCAATTTTTGCCGATTCGGCTAATGCGTTTCCATTATCAAATCGATAAGTTTTACCTTACAACCTTCGTAAGACAACTTTGTGAACTTTGCATCGCCAGTGGCGATAAAAAGTAAAATGGGTCCCCTTTCCAGGTGACCGCATAACCTGAACTACCCTTTGGTATCTTCAGCGCCTGTTCAACAGGCTACGGTGTTGCGATGATAATCGCAACGACGAGAGGGATTACAACACCCTCATAAACAAAGGGCAATCACCTGAGATAAGGTCTTAACTATGACAGTGATAGGTTAAGCCTTTTATTGTGTATTTGCACTGAACGAAAAGGACAAGACAATGTTAAAAAAGATAATTTTTTTTACCCTGCTCCCAGGAATTGCTTACGCCGAAGAGCTTCCTGCGCCCGTTAAAGCGATTGAAAAACAGGGAATTACGATTATTAAATCGTTCGATGCGCCAGGCGGTATGAAAGGTTATCTGGGGAAATATCAGGATATGGGGGTCACTATCTACCTTACGCCAGACGGTAAGCATGCCATCTCTGGCTATATGTACAACGAAAAGGGAGAAAACCTCAGTAACGCTCTTATTGAAAAAGAGATTTACGCACCTGCCGGACGCGAAATGTGGCAGCGTATGGAACAATCAAACTGGTTACTTGACGGTAAAAAAGACGCGCCGGTCGTGGTTTATGTTTTTGCCGATCCTTTCTGCCCGTATTGCAAACAATTCTGGCAACAAGCACGCCCATGGGTTGATGCCGGTAAAGTTCAGATTCGTACTCTGCTGGTTGGCGTGATAAAACCAGAAAGCCCGGCCACCGCGGCGGCAATCCTCGCGTCTAAAGATCCGGCAAAAACGTGGCAAGAGTATGAGGCATCTGGCGGCAAGTTAAAGCTGAACCTCTCAGGGAGCATCACACCTGAACAGATGAAGATTCTCAGTGCCAACGAGACGTTGATGGACGAACTGGGCGCAAATGTTACCCCTGCTATTTATTACATGAGCCCAGAAAACACATTACAGCAGGCTGTCGGATTACCAGATCAAAAAACATTTAATATCATTATGGGAAATAAATAACCTTCATTCTATGGATAACTGGAATATTTATCTCTTTTCAGTTATCCAAAAAATCGCAAGTATTGTTCACCCATCTAATATCAGCTATGCTATTTTAGAAAAACTTAATCGTGAATTAAGTAAAATAACATAATATATAAAAATACATAAAGCCATATCATTGACTTGATGAATATTATGAGAACAAGCATATGAATGGAGTGCATCATGGCTAATCTTTACGACTTAAAAAAATTTGATTTAAACTTGCTTGTCATTTTTGAGTGCATCTACCAACATCTTAGTATTAGCAAGGCCGCAGAATCATTATATATAACGCCTTCTGCGGTAAGCCAGTCTTTACAACGTCTACGGGCGCAATTTAATGACCCCTTATTTATTCGCTCCGGTAAAGGAATTGCACCAACAACGACAGGATTAAATCTGCATCATCATCTTGAGAAAAATCTCAAAAACCTTGAGCAAACCATCAACATTGTCAATAAATCCGAGCTGAAGAAAAAATTTATTATTTATGGTCCGCAACTTATCTCGTCAACCAACAGTAGTCTTTTGATCGGATGCCTACGACAAGACACATCGGTAGAAATTGAACATCATGACATTATGATGTCAGCAGAAAGCGCCGAAAATTTATTGGCTTATCGCAAAGCAGATCTGGTTATTACATTAATACCAGTCATCAGTCGCTCGGTGAGCTGTGTACCTTTTCAATCGATACGCAACACGCTTATCTGTAGTGCATCTCATCCGAGAATAACGGAATACAGTAGCCGCGAAGACATTCTTGATGAAGAGTTTACTTTTCTGACATCAAAAGCATCTGGCCTTGAAGATTTTCAGATGGAAATAGAAGCGATTCTGGCAAACCGAAAAATAGCATTCCGTAGTTCTTCTCTGTTTACTATTATCAATACTATTGCGGTAACCGATTTACTGGGTATTGTTCCCTTTGAACTATATCGTTGTCATCAGAAAAACCTGCAATTAAAACAAATAAAACTAAAACATAACCTCCCCTCTAATACACTTTATATTTCCTATAATAAATCATCATTAAACAATCTGGCGTTCTCTCGATTTATTGATCGCTTAAATGACAGCTTATCCTGAAAACCTATCAATAAGAACAATATTCATCATAAAAAAATTCACCTAGTGAATATAAAATAAGATATTTCATTTAAGTTTATTAATATTATAATCAGCAAACTATTGCACTTTCTCCCGGTCATGTTAAGAGAGCGTTTACAGATGTCCATTTATAAAATTCCGCTTCCTCTCAATATTCTGGAAGCAGCACAAGACCGTATCACCTGGACACTTAATACACTGCCCCGCGTATGCGTCTCTTTTTCTGGTGGTAAAGATTCTGGCTTAATGCTTCATTTGACCGCAGGTCTGGCCAGGAAAATAGGAAAAAAAATACACGTCCTGTTTATCGACTGGGAAGCACAGTTTTCTTGTACTATTGACTATGTTCAATCGCTACGGGAACAATATGCGGATGTCATCGAAACGTTTTATTGGGTGGCTCTACCGTTAACAACACAAAATTCATTATCCCAATATCAACCTGAATGGCAGTGCTGGCAACCTGATACTGAATGGGTTCGACAGCCACCAGAAGATGCGATAACCGACCCGGCATTTTTCTCGTTTTATCAATCGGGTATGACGTTTGAACATTTCGTGCGTGAATTTGCCGAATGGTTTTCACAACAACGACCAGCCGCAATGATGGTCGGGATCCGTGCCGACGAGTCTTATAATCGTTTCGTCGCCATTGCCAGTTTAAATAAACAGCGTTTTGCTGACGATAAGCCGTGGACCACCGCCGCGCCAGGCGGTCATTGTTGGTACATTTACCCCATTTACGACTGGAAAGTCGCTGATATCTGGACCTGGTACGCTAAAGGCCAAAACCTCTGTAATCCGCTGTATAACCTGATGTACCAGGCTGGCGTCCCTCTGCGTCAAATGCGAATTTGCGAACCTTTTGGTCCAGAGCAACGGCAAGGTTTGTGGCTATATCATGTTCTTGAACCTGATCGATGAGCCGCAATGTGCGCCCGGGTCAGTGGCGTAAAAAGCGGTGGAATTTACGCTGGTCACAATAATCAATTCTATGGCCACAGGAAGATCCTAAAACCTGACCATTTAGACTGGCAGGAATATGCCTTATTACTGCTTAACAGCATGCCAGAAAAAACGGCTGATCATTATCGCAATAAAATTGCTGTTTATTTGCACTGGTATCAAAAAAAAGGAATCGAAATTCCTCAGACTCAACAAGGAGATATTGGCTCAAAAGACGTCCCCTCCTGGCGACGTATCTGCAAGGTATTACTCAACAATGATTATTGGTGCCGGGCGTTATCATTCAGCCCTACAAAAGCTAAAAATTATCAACGTTATAACGAACGGATGAAAGAAAAACGTCAGGAGTGGGGAATATTATGCAACAGCGATTAACTCAGGATTTAACGCAATTTCTCGCCAGTTTAGCGGAAGAAGATCGCATTAAGGCGATCAATGAGATCCGGATGGCGATACATCAAGTGAGTCCATTTCGCGACGAGCCGGTGGATTGTGTGTTATGGGTTAAAAATAGCCAACTCGTGCCAAACGATTACAATCCCAATAATGTGGCACCGCCAGAGAAGAAGCTATTAAAAAAATCCATTGAAATTGATGGTTTTACCCAACCGATTGTAGTAACCAACACCAGAGCTAATACGCTTGAAATTGTTGATGGTTTCCACCGCCATGAAATTGGTAAAGGCTCTAACACGTTAAAAACGCGCTTAAAAGGGTATTTACCGGTTACCTGTCTGGAAAGGGATCGTAACGAACGCATCGCTGCAACGATTCGCCACAACCGCGCGCGTGGCCGCCACCAAATCACAGCAATGTCAGAAATCGTTCGTGAACTCAGCCAGTTGGGATGGGACGATAATAAAATCAGTATAGAACTGGGTATGGACAGCGACGAAGTGCTACGCCTCAAGCAAATAAACGGCCTGCAAGAGTTGTTTGCCGACCGTAGATATTCCCGTGCCTGGACGGTGAAATAATTACAACTGGCGCAGGCGTTCAGCCGCCGCCAGCAGCGTCGATTCCTTCTTGGCAAAACAGAGACGAATCAGTTTATGCGGGAAGGGATCGGCACAAAACACCGACAGAGGGATCGCCGCTACACCATGCTCCTGTGTTAACCACTGACAGAACTCGACATCATTCAACGTAGAAACGGCGCTGTAATCCACCAGCAAAAAGTAAGTGCCTTCACAGGGTAAGATCTCCAGTCTGCTCTCTCGTAATGCATTCACAAGAATATCGCGCTTCTGGCGATAAAAGTCCGGTAACGCAAGATAATGTTCAGGTTCCTCCCGCAGCATATCGGCAAGCGCCAGTTGTGTGGGAGTATTGACCGAAAAAGTCAAATACTGATGCACCTTGCGGATCTCGGCGCTGATGGGCGCTGGCGCAACGCAATACCCCACTTTCCAGCCAGTCATATGATAGGTCTTGCCAAACGATGACACCGCCACCGCCCGCTCACGCAGTTGCGGATGCGCCAGTACACTGGCATGGCCCTGCTGTGAAAAATTGATGTGCTCGTAGACCTCATCGCTAATGACAAAAATCTCGCGCTCGGCAATCGCCTGCCACAAGGCTGCAAAATCAGCCTGCTGCCAGACAGTGGCGCTGGGATTATGCGGCGTATTGAGGATCACCAACCGGGTACGCTCGCTCAGTAACGCAGCAAACTCTTGCCAGTCAACGCGAAAATACGGCGGTTGCAGCGCGATGCGTTTCACTACCCCACCCGCTAGCGCGATGGCGGGTGCGTAACTGTCATAGCTGGGATCAAAACAGATAACCTCATCGCCACTACGTACCAACGCGGTAATCGCCGCATATAACGCCTCCGTCGCTCCTGCTGTTACGGTGATGTCATGTTCAGCATCCGGTTGATAGCCATACAGCCGTGCGGTTTTCTCAGCAATCGCCTCGCGCAATGCCTGCACGCCGGTCATTGGCGCGTATTGATTTGCGCCCTGAGCAACGTGATACGCCAGCCGCTCCTGCAAATAGCGCGGGCCATCAAAATCAGGAAAACCTTGCGACAGATTAATCGCCTGGTGCTGCTGCGCCAACGCGCTCATCCGGGTAAAAATAGTCGTGCCTAGTTGTGGAAGTTTGCTTTGTGGAATCAGAGGGTTATTTGTCATTTTTATCATGCCTGACGAAGTTGCGTGTTGAAGGCACTATAACACGATGTTAGTATTTGGCAATCAAGACGTTTAGATGTCTAAATAAAACAATAAGGACAACACAACATGCCTCACAATCCTATCCGCGTCGTCGTCGGCCCTGCTAACTACTTTTCTCATCCCGGAAGCCTGAATCACCTGCATGATTTTTTCACCAACGAACAGCTTGCTCGTGCCGTGTGGATTTATGGCGAACGTGCCATTGCTGCGGCAGAAACAAAACTTCCACCAGCGTTTGAGCTGCCCGGCGCAAAACATATTTTGTTTCGTGGTCATTGCAGCGAAAACGATGTGCAACAACTGGCGGCTGAGTCTGGTGACAATCGCAGCGTCGTGATTGGCGTCGGCGGCGGCGCACTGCTCGACACCGCGAAAGCCCTCGCCCGCCGTCTGGGTCTGCCGTTTGTTGCCGTTCCGACGATCGCCGCTACCTGCGCTGCCTGGACACCGCTCTCCGTCTGGTATAACGACGCCGGACAGGCGCTACATTATGAGATTTTCGACGACACCAATTTTATGGTGCTGGTGGAACCAGAGATTATCCTCAATGCACCGCAAGAATATCTGCTGGCGGGTATCGGTGACACGCTGGCGAAATGGTATGAAGCGGTGGTGCTGGCACCGCAACCGGAAACATTGCCGCTGACTGTGCGTCTGGGGCTCAATAGCGCACAGGCCATCCGCGACGTATTGTTAAGCAGTAGCGAACAGGCTCTTGCCGATCAGCAAAACAAGCAGTTAACGCAGTCATTTTGCGATGTGGTGGATGCGATTATCGCCGGTGGAGGTATGGTAGGAGGTCTGGGCGATCGTTTTACGCGTGTGGCGGCAGCTCATGCCGTGCATAACGGTCTGACCGTGCTGCAGCAAACCGAGAAATTTCTCCACGGCACCAAAGTTGCTTACGGCATTCTGGTACAAAGCGCCTTGCTGGGACAGGATGACGTGCTGGCGCAATTAACCGGGGCATATAAGCGTTTTCATCTACCGACCACGCTGGCGGAACTGGAAGTGGATATCAATAATCAGGCGGAAATCGACAAAGTGATTGCCCATACTTTGCGTCCGGTGGAGTCCATTCATTATCTGCCGGTCACGCTGACACCTGATACGTTGCGTGCAGCGTTCGAAAAAGTGGAATCATTTACCGTCTGACATGCAGATTTAGCAACAGCGCGCGCCGCCTTTGCCACCATAGCGCGCGTCCTGCCGCTCGCGGAAAAACTCTTCATAAGTCATCGGCGTCTGATCAGGATGATTGACCCGCATATGTTCGACATAGTTATCGTAATCGGGCATGCCAATCATCAGCTTCGCCGCCTGACCTAAATATTTTCCGGCTTTTGCCAGTGAATCAAACATCAATACCTCCGGTAATCAGATTGCTGAGATATTGCCGGATGCGGCGTGAACACCTTATCCTGTCTACAAATGTTGCAGCGCATCAGGCAATTTTGCGTTTGTCATCAGCCTTACGCTCTCCCAAAAGAGAGAGCGTAATAGTGATAATTTAGTGCGCGCCTTTCGCCTGCGCCACGATCTCCTCAACATTTTCCGGCATCGGCTCATACGGCGTTTCTTTCGCCGTCGGCTTCGACTCTTTCAATGCCGCCAGTGCCGTCTTAATCGAGAACAGCGCCAGAACCACCACAACCACCATAAAGAAGATGGTCAGTCCGGCATCCAGACGGTTGTTGAACACCAGTTGCGCCAGTTGTGACTCGGTATACTGCGACGGAATATTACCGCTGTCGATCATTGCCTGGAACTTGTTCGCAATTGCCAGGAAGCCGACCTTCGCATCCGGGCTAAACGCTTTCTGCCAGCCTGCGGTCAGGGTACAAATCAGCAACCAGGCCGTTGGCACCAGTGCCACCCAGGCATAACGTTGACGTTTCATCTTGAACAGCACCACGGCACAAAGCATCAGCGCCATCCCCGCCAGCATCTGGTTAGCAATACCAAACAGCGGCCACAGGGTATTAATGCCGCCCAGCGGATCGACCACGCCCTGATGCAGGAAGTAACCCCAGGCCAGTACGCACAGCGCCGTCGCCAGCAGGTTAGCAGGCAGTGAATCCGTCCGTTTCAGACCAGGAGAAACCACACCCAGCAGATCCTGCAACATAAAGCGCGCAGCACGCGTACCCGCATCTACCGCCGTCAGAATAAACAGCGCTTCAAACAGAATGGCAAAATGATACCAGAACGCCACATCCATCATGCCGCCCAGCGCGCCGTGCAGGATGTAGGCCATCCCTACCGCCAGCGTTGGCGCACCGCCCGCACGAGAAATGATCGACTGTTCACCGACTTCACTGGCAATCTGGTTTAACGTATCCGGGGTAATTGCAAAGCCCCAGCTACTCACCACTTGCGCTGCAGAAGCCACCACATCTGCCGTACCTGCCGGAGCCAGCACCGCCATCGGGCTGTTCATGGCGAAGTACACGCCCGGATCGATGATACAGGCGGAAACCAGCGCCATAATCGCCACGAAGGATTCCATCAACATCCCGCCGTAACCGATAAAGCACGCCTGACCTTCGTTCGCCAGCATCTTTGGCGTGGTGCCGGAAGAGATCAGCGCATGGAAGCCAGACACTGCACCACAGGCGATGGTGATAAACAGGAACGGGAACAGGTTACCGGTCCATACCGGGCCAGTACCATCGATAAATTTGGTCAGCGCCGGCATGGTCAGCGTGGGGCGCATAATTAGAATTCCCACCGCCAGACCAACGATAGTCCCGATTTTCAGGAAGGTAGAGAGGTAGTCACGCGGAGCCAACAGCAGCCATACCGGCAGCACTGCCGCCACAAAACCGTAGCCCACCAGCATCCAGGTCAACTGCACGCCCGTAAAGTCAAAGTACGGTGCCCAGGTCGGACTTTCTGCCACCCAGCCGCCAGAAATGATGGCGAAAATCAGGAACACCAGACCGATGATCGACACTTCACCAATGCGACCTGGACGCAGGTAGCGCAGGTAGATCCCCATAAAAAGCGCCAGCGGAATAGTGAACGCAACGGTGTACGTTCCCCACGGACTATGGGTCAGGGCTTTCACCACGATCATCGCCAGCACCGCCAGAATGATCACCATGATCATAAAGCAGGCCACCAGCGCAATCACCCCGGCGGTTGGTCCCATTTCTTCTTTGACCAGTTCACCCAACGAGCGACCATCGCGGCGCGTGGAAACAAACAGCACCATGAAGTCCTGCACCGCACCGGCGAGAACCACCCCGGCAAGCAGCCAGATCATCCCCGGCAGGTAGCCCATCTGCGCCGCCAGCACCGGCCCGACCAGTGGGCCTGCGCCGGCAATGGCCGCAAAATGGTGACCGAACAGCACTTTTTTGTCCGTCGGCACATAGTCCAGACCGTCGTTATGGCGCACGGCTGGCGTCATACGAGTCGGGTCAACCGCCAGCACTTTTTTGGCGATAAACAGACCGTAAAAACGATAAGCGATGAGATAGATACAGACCGACGCCACCACAATCCACAGCGCGTTAATCTGTTCCCCACGATTTAAAGCAATGTATCCCAGAGCGAATGCTCCCATCACAGAGAGCACTGTCCAGACGAGGTATTTCCCTGACTTGTTCATAATTGTTATCCGTGTACGTATCCATAGAGATGTTACATTTTGTTTCTATAACATCTTTGCAAAATTTAACAACGCGATAACCAAACAAATAAGAGTTAAAACCAATAATTAACTTCACAATGTTAACTCGATCACTCCATTAACCGAGTTTTCCTGCAATCTCATTTTATTCTGTCGGGTTCATCCCAAAACCGCCGTACCCAGCCGACAGGTGCAGCAACGCCGTCCCTGTTCATCGAAAACGACAATCTCCCAGCTCTGATTTTGTCGCCCAAGATACAGCGGCTGACAGACGCCACGCACCTTTCCCTGCGAGACAGGGCGATGATGGGTGGCATTAAGTTCCGTCCCCACCACGCACTGCCCGTCGCGAGTCATCATAAATCCAGCCATCGATCCCAACGTTTCTGCCAGCGCCGCCGACGCGCCGCCGTGCAGCAGACCAAACGGCTGATGAGTACGGGTATCGACCGGCATTTCGGCTTCCAGCACATCATCACCCAGACGGGTGTAAACAATTCCCAGATGCGCCACCATCGTGTTATCGCTGGTAGCGTTCAGTTCATCCAGGGTCAAATGACGTTTCCAGATCACAGTTATGCTCCCAGCGTTGAGCCGCCATCCACCACGATATCCTGTAGCGTGATATGGCTGGCGAGATCGGAGGCGAGGAACAAAATCGTGTTGGCTATCTCCTGCGGACGGGCGATTTTCCCCAGTGGAATGCCAAGCTTAAACTGCTCACCAAAGCCGCGAATACGCTGCTCTTCCGCGTCATCGCTCACCCACAGCGTGCGTTGCATGTCGGTGTCGGTGGAACCCGGCGAAACCACGTTGCAACGTACTCCACTACCTGCCAGTTCCAGCCCGACGCTCAACGCCAGACTTTTCAGCGCCGCTTTCGACGCGCCATAAGCACTCATACCAATACGCGGCGTGTGTGCGGCATCGGACGCTACCGTAACAATCGCTCCACCCCGCTGACGGCGAAACTGATTCATGGTCTGTTGAAACAGGTTAAACGCACCGCCGACGTTGACCGCAAAAGTCTGCTGCCAGTCCTCTTTACTCAGTTGGTCTGTCGCGCCCATGCGCAAAATTCCTGCCGCATTGACCAGCACGTCCAGGCGCTGCGTTTCGCCTAACAGCCGCTGGCAGACTTGCGCCACCTGCCCGGCATCAGCAACATCCAGCACTTCAGTCGCAAAGGGATAATGCTCCAGCGTGAATGCCCGATCAAAGCCTGTGACTTTTGCTCCCGCTTCAACAAACGCCAGCGCCGTGGCATAGCCGATGCCTTTCCCCGCGCCGGTTACCCAGACATTTTTGCCGCTGAAATTCATTATTTCACCTCGCGAGAGAGTAGCTTCCACCAGGCGTCGATGGTCGGATTTTTCGCCAGCATGACAAAATCGATATCGCCATGCACTTTGCGCCAGCGCGCCGCCAGCGCCATCATGCGCACCGAATCCAGACCGTAGTCGATCAGGTTGTCGTCATCAAACGGTTCATCGGATTCATCCAGCAACGGCAGAATCACCTCGCGCAGCTCCGCTTTACTGGCAGGGATCGGTGCTGGCAGTAACTCTTCAGTCATCACCACCCGACCGGAACGCCCGGCAACATATTTCAGCGACATCAAATGCTCGTCACGGCTGAAATCGGCCAACGCATCAGCCACCATAAACGGTTTAATATCGCGCATAAACGCGTCGGTCGCAGTGGTCATACAACCGATGTGCGCATACACTCCGGTAATAATCAGTTGGTTACGTCCGCTCTCTTTAAGCATTTGTTCCAGCGGGGAACGATGAAACGCGCTGTAGCGCCACTTCACCAGCACTGTATCGTCAGCATCTGGCGTCAGGCGATCCACCACCTTTTGTTGTTCCGGCGAACGCGTCAGGCCCGGCCCCCACATATCATTCAGCAGCGCCCGATCTTCATCGCTCTGCTCTTTTGGCTGGGCAGTGTAATAAACCGGAATATTGTGTTGCTTACAGTAGTCACGCAGGGCGGCAATATTAGTGATCACCTGCTCCATCATCGGGCAGTTATCGCCCCAGAAGCTGACAAAATAGTCTTGCATATCATGGATTAATAGCGCAGCACGTTGCGGTTCAAAGGCCCAGTCGACTTTATTTTGCGGAATATCGTGAGACTCCGGCAGTGCGTAAGCCTGTAATTTTGGAATAGCCATCGTGTTCTCTCCTTCAGGCTGATGCGCGTGATGCCAGCCACTGACGTAATTGTTTTTTATCGACTTTCCCGACCGCCGTCAGCGGAAGTGAATCCACACACTCCACGCGATCCGGTAATTTAAATTCGGCAATACCCTGTTCACGCAGGAAACGACGCACCTGCACCGCACGCAGCGGCTCTTTTACCACCAGATAAGCGCAGCTTTTTTCGCCCATCAGCTCATCTTCCATGCTCACCAGCGCGGCATAGATCACCGCCGGATGGCGCAGTAACAGGTTTTCGATCTCTTCGGCAGCGATCTTCTCACCGCCACGGTTGATCTGATCTTTCTCGCGCCCCTGCACAGTGATGTAACCGTCTGGATCTATGGAGATCAGATCACCGGAACAGTAAAAACCGTTGGCGTCAAAGGCACTGGCATTGTGCTGCGGGCTTTTGTAATAACCGCGGAAGGTATACGGCCCACGCGTCATCAGACGCCCGACTTCCCCTTGTGGCAATGGATTTCCGTCGGCATCGGCAACCCACACTTCATCGTCCGGACACATTGGGTAGCCCTGGGTATGGATAATTTTCTCCGCGCTATCATCAAGACGGGTGTAGTTCACCAGCCCTTCCGCCATGCCAAACACCTGCTGCAACTGGCAGCCAATCTCTGCGGGAATACGCGCCGCCAACGTGGCAGAAAGACGCGCGCCGCCGACCTGTAACAGTTTTAACGAGGCGAGTTGCGCCCGGCTTTCGCCCTCGCTCAATGCCTGTAACCACAGGCTGACTGCCGGTGGCACCAGTGCGGTAACGTTAACCTGATGTTTGGCAATCAATGGGAAACAGAGCGTGGCGCTGGGATCGTCCGCCAGAACCACAGTGCCGCCTGCGAGAAAAACCCCCAGCGCTCCAGGCGAACTCATGGCGTAATTGTGAGCCGCCGGAATCGCGCACAGGTAGCGTGTCTGTTGCGTGAACTGACAAATCTCGACGCTACGGCGCACACTGTAGTAATAGTCATTATGGGTACGCGGGATCAACTTCGGCGTGCCGGTCGTGCCGCCGGAAAGCTGGAAATACGCCACTTCATCGGCAGGCGACGGCGTGGCAGTAAAACCGTCTGCCGGGTGGTTAATCGCATCCTGCAAATTGTGCTCGCCGCTGTCGTTCAGCAGTTGCACCACGCGAATGGAGGAATGCTCTGCAACAAATGTATTGAGGAAATCATCCCCGCTAAACAGCGCATGTTGGCGATCGGCAATCAGTAATGCCGGTTCAATCTGGCTGGCATAGGCGTTCAGTTCGCTACGCTGATGGCTGAACAGCGCCAGCACCGGCGCAACGCCCAGTTTCAGCAACGCGAAAAAGGTAATGTAAAGTTCAGCGACGTTACCTAAGTGTACCAGCGCGGTTTCACCAGGTTTAATGCCCTGACGGCGCAAACTACACGCGAGGTTATCAGCCGCTTGATTCAACTGGCGATAACTCAACTGCCGCTCGCCGTCGATAACCGCGACGCTGTCACTCTCAGCATGTCGCGTCAGAATGTCAGTTAGTGGCAAATCCTGCCAGTAGCCTTTTTCCCGATAGCGACGGGCAAATTCTTCCGGCCAGCGGGTGAATGGAATGCTCATCCTCACTCCTTAATGCAATCCAAAAACATTCAACATGGTAGAAAGTTTGACGCCCGTTTCGCGCCACTCCCCCAGCGGTGACGACGCAGGCACAATCCCCGCACCGGCAAACAGACGCACCTGATTTTCCCGCAGCTTCGCGCAGCGGATGGTCACCACCCACTCGCCGTTACCTTCGCTGTCGCACCAGCCAACAATGCCGCCAAACAGTTCGCGGTCGAACGGCTCCAGTTCAGCAATAACCTGGGTCGCGGCCTGATGCGGGAAACCGCTCAGCGCGGGGGTCGGATGCAGCAGACAGGCCAGCGTCAGTGCGTTTTCTTGCGAATTCGCTTTACCTTCAAAGGGCGTTGCGAGATGCCACAGCGTCGGCGTGGTGATCAATTGTGGAGAGGAGGGAACGTGTAACTCACTGCTGCGCTCGCGCAGTACCTCTTTCATCGCCTGGGTCACCAGTTCATGTTCATGGCGATCTTTTTCCGACGCCAGCAGACGATTACCCGCTTCGCGATCGAGCACTTCATCCGGCTGACGACGCGCGGAACCGGCTAACGGAATCGAGCTAAAACGCTCGCCATCTTTACGCAACAGCAGTTCCGGGCTGGCTCCGAGCAGGACGCCACCATCGGCCAGCGGCACATGGAAGTTGTAACTAACCGGGTTTTGCGCGATCAACCGTTCCAGCAGTACGCCGCTGTCGATGGCGGCATCGGTGGTGATATCAATCAACCGTGACAACACCACTTTGTCGACTTGCGGTGTGGCGGTAAGTGCGGCAGCACGGGCAACCATCTGTTCAAACGTGGCTTGTTCCGGAATTGCCTGCCGTTCAACCACATTCAGCGACTGGCTGCGGGTAAAACGGCGCGCAGAAGCTTGTTTTTCCTGGCGGGAGAATGGCTGCCAGGATTCGGGAATATACAGCGATGAAGGTTGACGTGGATCGAAGGGGATTGCCCCAACCATCACTGGATTTTTAATGCCCTGCGATTTGGCATTAGCAAACAGGGCGGTGAGTCTTTGCTGGAAGGGACTGTCTGGCGAATCCCCGTTCACAGCCGGTTCATCAAAGCGGGCGAAACATCCTGACGTCGTAAAACTGCGGTACGGCGACATAAAGAAAAAGCGATTGGGCGCAAGTGTTGCCATGGTCTGCTGTACTTCCTCAGCCAGTGACGTATCCATATCATCCTCCACAAAATGATAAAGGCTTTAATAATGATTATCATTTATATTTTCGGTCGCTAACCTAAAAGCAAACAGCCACTATGTCAACTCTTGCCGCAACACAATCTACGACTCGGGCTTGCATCTGCTTGTCGTTACAATGAAAATGAGAAGCATTAACTTCACTAATAACAGGACGCTGATTCGTGAGACTCGCCCCGCTCTACCGTAAGACCCTTTTCTTAGCAGGACTTTTGCTTTCAGGAATATCCGCAGTGCAGGCCGCCGACTGGCCGCGTCAGGTGACTGACAGCCGCGGCAGCCATACGCTGGAAAGCCAGCCACAGCGCATCGTCTCAACCAGCGTCACGCTGACGGGGTCGCTGCTGGCGATAGACGCTCCGGTGATTGCCAGTGGTGCAACTACACCGAATAACCGCGTCGCGGACGACCAGGGATTCTTGCGCCAGTGGAGCGATGTTGCGAAGGAACGCAAACTGCAGCGCCTCTATATCGGAGAACCGAACGCCGAAGCGGTAGCCGCACAAATGCCGGATCTGATTTTGATTAGCGCAACCGGCGGCGATTCTGCAATGCCACTGTACGATCAGCTTTCCACCATCGCGCCGACGTTAATTATCAATTACGACGACAAAAGCTGGCAGTCGCTGTTAACGCAACTTGGCGAAATTACCGGGCATGAGAAACAGGCGGCAGAAAGAATTGCGCAGTTTGATAAACAACTGACGGCAGCGAAAGAGCAAATCAAATTACCGCCGCAGCCGGTCACTGCCATTGTCTATACCGCCGCTGCACACAGTGCCAATCTCTGGACGCCGGAATCAGCACAAGGGCAGATGCTGGAACAACTCGGCTTTACGCTGGCGAAACTGCCAGCGGGCTTAAACGCCAGTCAAAGTCAGGGCAAACGCCATGACATCATTCAGCTTGGTGGAGAAAATCTGGCTGCCGGGTTAAACGGTGAGTCGCTGTTCCTGTTCGCCGGCGATCAGAAAGATGCCGATGCAATTTATGCTAATCCGCTGCTCGCGCACCTGCCTGCAGTACAGAACAAGCAGGTTTATGCACTGGGAACCGAGACGTTCCGTCTGGATTACTACAGCGCCATGCAAGTGCTGGAACGACTTAAGGCGCTGTTCTAAGCATTAACTGTCGGACGCTGCCGCTTGTGGTGGCGTCTGGCGAAAACGGCGCAACTCCACCAGCACCAGCAACAACAATACACCGATAATCAACAAGCCAAAGCCACTGACACTGGCGGATGTAACCGGTGTCATCATCGCCCCCAGACCGCCCAGCAACGCCGCACCAATCGCATCGCCCGTCACGTTCTGCGCCGTCCACAAACCGTTAATCCGCCCTAACATCGCTTCCGGAGTTTGCGTTTGCAGCATTGTATATTGCAGCAACGAACTGACCGCGCTCAGCCAGCCGAACAGCGCCAGACAAACCACGCCCGGAATCCACATTGGCATCAGGCCAAACAAACCAATGGCGAGAAATGAACCTAATGTGGAAAGCAGCATTAACAATCCTGGCCGCACGCTATGCGTCAGTTTCCCGCTAGTCAACGCCCCGATTGCCGCACCGAGCGGAATTGCCGCATAGAGAAAGCCAATCTGCGCCGCCGACATCTGCCAGTTGATTGCCAGCGCCGGATACAGTACCCGCACCGCACTCGCCATCGTCAACAACCCACCCAACAGCGCAATGCCGCCCACCAGCGGGCTGGCGAGCAGAAAACGAAAGGCTGCCAGAAGCGATTTCAGCGGATGCTCACGCGGCTGCGGTGGCGGCGGCAGTGCCGGAAGGCTTAACAGAGGCAGTAAAGTGATGAACGTTCCTGCCGCCGCCAGCCCGTAGTTCCAGGCGACGCCGCCAGTCGCCAGCAGTAAGCCACCCATCATGGGCGAAATTACCGATCCCAGGCGCACGGTCAACATGGTAATCGCCCCGGCCTGCATTAAGTTTTCCCGCCCAACTAGCGCAGGCGTTGCCGCCAGCAGCGCCGTAACGCCCAGCGAGGCAAAAAAACCATCCCATAAACCGAGTAAATAGATTGCCAATAGTGATGACTCCGGCAACAGCGCGTTCAGGCACAGACCAATAAAGCCAATGCCACAGGTGCCGCGCGCCAGCAAAATCACTTTTTTGCGCTCATAACGATCCGCCAGCACACCACCGACCATCAGACCGACAAACATCGCGCCTCCGGTCAGCATCACTGAAAGCCCAACCTGCCAGGTGGAATTCGTCATCATCTGGATCTGCACCGGCACCGCGACGCCGAGCAACCCCAGAGAAACAATTGAGATAAAACGAGCGAGGAATACTGCGCGAAACGCCGGGTGCGTTTTCAACAGGCTGAGGTTAAGCAGCCAGGATTGTTTATTCATTACAATGCCTTGCCATCAAATATTTTAAATACCTATTCTTAGGCTGCACATGCTAACATATCCAAATAAGATCGATAACGATAATTAATTTCATTATCATGGAAGTTCGTATGTCTGGTTCTGTTGCCGTGACACGCGCCATTGCCGTGCCCGGATTGCTGTTATTACTGATTATCGCGACGGCATTAAGCCTGCTCATTGGGGCAAAATCACTCCCCGCCTCCGTGGTCCTGGAGGCACTCTCCGGCACCTGCCAGAGCGCCGACTGCACCATCGTGCTCGACGCCAGACTACCGCGCACCCTTGCCGGATTGCTGGCGGGCGGAGCGCTTGGCCTTGCCGGGGCGTTAATGCAAACCCTCACCCGAAACCCGCTTGCCGATCCCGGTTTGCTTGGCGTGAACGCCGGAGCCAGCTTTGCCATTGTGCTCGGCGCAGCGCTGTTTGGTTACTCTTCCGCCCAGGAACAACTGGCGATGGCTTTCGCTGGCGCGCTGGTGGCCTCGTTAATTGTTGCCTTTACCGGCAGCCAGGGCGGCGGGCAGTTAAGTCCGGTGCGTTTAACCCTGGCGGGCGTGGCGCTGGCGGCGGTGCTGGAAGGGCTGACCAGCGGCATCGCCCTGCTTAATCCTGACGTCTACGATCAGTTGCGTTTCTGGCAAGCCGGTTCACTGGATATTCGCAACCTCCATACCTTAAAAGTGGTGCTGCTCCCGGTGCTGATCGCCGGAGCAACCGCACTCTTACTGAGTCGTGCGTTGAATAGTTTAAGTCTGGGAAACGACACCGCGACGGCGCTGGGTAGCCGCGTAGCGCGCACACAGTTGATTGGTCTGCTGGCGATTACCGTGCTTTGCGGTAGTGCGACGGCAGTGGTGGGTCCGATTGCCTTTATTGGCCTGATGATGCCGCATATGGCGCGCTGGTTGGTAGGAGCAGATCATCGCTGGTCAGTCCCCGTTACACTACTCGCCACGCCTGTCCTGCTGCTGTTTGCCGATATCATCGGGCGTGTGATTGTGCCCGGCGAGCTGCGCGTTTCCGTGGTCAGCGCCTTTATTGGCGCACCGGTATTAATCTTCCTCGTCCGACGTAAAACGCGAGGTGGCGCATGATTTACGTCTCTCGCAGATTACTCATAACCTGTTTGTTGCTGATTACCGCCTGTATCGTGGCGGGCATCTGGGGATTACGCAGTGGTGCTGTGACACTGGAAACATCGCAGGTATTCGCCGCGCTGATGGATGATGCTCCCCGCAGTATGACAATGGTCGTCACCGAATGGCGCTTACCGCGCGTGCTGATGGCGCTGTTAATTGGCGCGGCGCTGGGCGTCAGCGGCGCTATTTTTCAGTCGCTGATGCGTAACCCACTCGGCAGCCCTGACGTGATGGGCTTTAACACCGGGGCGTGGAGCGGCGTGCTGGTGGCGATGGTACTGTTTGGTCAGGACCTGACGGCTATCGCCCTGGCAGCAATGGCGGGTGGCATTGTCACTTCACTACTGGTCTGGCTGCTCGCCTGGCGTAACGGTATCGACACCTTTCGCCTGATTATTATCGGTATCGGCGTTCGCGCCATGCTGGTGGCCTTTAATACCTGGCTATTGCTTAAAGCCTCATTAGAGACGGCGCTAACGGCGGGTTTGTGGAATGCCGGCTCGCTCAACGGCCTGACATGGGCGAAAACCTGGCCTTCCGCACCAATCATTATTTTGATGTTAATTGCCGCAGCCTTGCTGGTAAGGCGGATGCGCTTGCTGGAGATGGGCGATGATACCGCCTGCGCGTTGGGCGTCAGCGTCGAACGCTCGCGTCTGTTAATGATGCTGGTGGCGGTGGTGCTTACCGCTGCTGCAACTGCACTGGCGGGGCCGATCTCCTTTATTGCGCTGGTCGCGCCGCATATTGCCCGACGCATTAGCGGCACCGCTCGCTGGGGGCTGACCCAGGCGGCGCTATGTGGCGCGCTGTTACTGCTGGCAGCAGACCTCTGCGCTCAGCAACTGTTTATGCCGTATCAACTTCCGGTTGGCGTCGTCACCGTCAGCCTCGGCGGTATTTACCTTATCGTCTTGTTAATTCAGGAGTCTCGCAAAAAATGACCGAATCAGTAGCCCGTTTGCGCGGCGAGCAGTTAACCCTGGGATATGGCAAATATACCGTTGCAGAAAATCTGACCGTAGAGATCCCTGACGGTCATTTCACGGCGATTATCGGGCCAAACGGCTGCGGTAAATCCACGTTGCTGCGCACGTTAAGCCGTCTGATGACACCCGCTCACGGGCATGTCTGGCTGGATGGCGAACAGATTCAGCGTTTCGCCAGTAAAGAGGTCGCACGCCGGATTGGTCTGCTGGCGCAAAACGCTACCACGCCGGGCGACATCACCGTTCAGGAGCTGGTAGCGCGTGGGCGCTATCCGCATCAGCCGTTGTTTACCCGCTGGCGGAAAGAAGATGAAGAGGCGGTTACAAAAGCGATGCAGGCCACGGGAATTACTCATCTGGCGAATCAAAGCGTGGATACCCTCTCCGGCGGGCAACGACAGCGAGCGTGGATCGCGATGGTGCTGGCCCAGGAAACGGCGATTATGTTGCTCGATGAGCCAACGACCTGGCTGGATATCAGTCATCAGATTGATTTGCTGGAGTTGCTCAGTGAACTAAACCGCGAGAAAGGCTATACGCTGGCTGCGGTGCTGCACGATCTCAACCAGGCCTGTCGTTACGCCAGCCATTTGATTGCGCTGCGAGAAGGAAAAATTATCGCCCAGGGTGCGCCTAAGGAGATTGTCACTGCCGAATTAATTGAGCGTATCTATGGTTTGCGCTGCATGATTATTGATGATCCCGTGGCAGGAACACCATTGGTGGTGCCGCTCGGACGAACGGCACCTTCAACCGCGAAGATTTAAACTAAGTGGCCTTCCATCATGGCATCCTGTTTTCTGGATGCCATTGCATAGCGCAAAAGCACGCTGCCACACGCAACCATACCGCCGACCAACGCGGCAAGGATCACAATAATCGCTTTGCCAGGACCGTCTTTTTTCACCGGCAAACTCGGACGCAACTGATATTTAAACGGCGTAAAATTGACATCGCTGACATTTGCTTTTGTTAATTGCTCAACAAGATACTGGCGATTACGTAAATCACCGTTCAGTTCGGCAACATCGGTGACCGCTTTTTCAATTTCCAGTTTACGCTCAATACCGTCTGCGCCGAGAGAAATAGAGAACTCAGGGTCGTCTTTTACTGCCTGACCATTACTGTAAACGGGTTTTTTAATTCCTGCCGCATTAGCAATATCGAGTGAGTAATTGAGGCGCTGAATGTTTGCATCAAGATGGTTTCTGGTTTTAATCCGATCCTGGGCCAGTTTTTCTTTTTCGAACTGGGTTTTAATTTCCAGTTTATTACGCACATTTTCTAGCGACTCTTTCACCACCAACGTAGAGATATAATCGATATACCCTGCCAGAACGGTCTGGGCTTCTTCACTGGTGGGCGCGGTAAAACTTAGCGTCCAGGAAGTATAAAGTGTCGGCTCATCTTTTTTCTTACTGGCATTGTCATCAACCGCTTTCATTTTTTCGCTCAATGCGACAATAGCGCGATGCAAATCCAGTTCGTCGATTTTCGCCTCTTTTAGTTGGTCCATAACATAAGGTGATGAACGCAGATACTCTTCCAGTAAGCTAACCGACTGAAACTTTTTAATAAAAAGATTGAAAACACCGCCGCGGTCGATATTGACATCGAGATCCAGCACGCGGAGTTTAGTGAAAGTTTTCTCCAGGTCTTGCCACTGAACAGCCTCTGCAGGGGTGATGACAGCCGAACTGGTCCATTTTTGCGGCAGGATGAAAGAGATAAGTAAACCTGCGCAGGCAAACGCAAAAACGACTGCCATGATCGTTTTTTTTGCCCGCCATAAAACGTCGATTAGATTAAGTAAATCAATTTCATTATTACTGGGCGACGCCAGGTGATAATCGGGAAAATGAGAGTCACTTCCCTGCTTAATATTCAGTGATGACATGCGGTATAACCTGAAAATGAGTCCAATATGAGTAAATCTCCATAGCGCTCACTTTACCAGTTGGTGAGAATTATCCGAAGCTGAAGTTTGTAAATTACACGCACGAACGCAATATTTGGAGCATTTTCAGTCAATCCACTCAAGGGGTATTAATATGATAAATAATAAAATCCATAATTATTTATCATAATTATGGATTTGTATTTAAGATAAAGTTATTTATTTAGTATCGTATGAATTATTGGCCCGATTTTTTCAAACGTCATTGGCGATATAATATCCACGTGCGCGCAATCATGGCGATAAATATCCAGATCTGCAATCCACGGTGACCAGGCACGCTCCGGGCTGACACCTTCCGGTAATGTACGCTCAGCAACAAACAGCGTGGCTTTACCATCAAATGGCACACTATGAGCAGTGGTCAACAATCGCACCGCATCAGCATAGTTGCCTTCAATGGAGGTAAACAGCTCCGTTGAAGTACTTCCCTGCTGTGCCGCCAGGAACGCCTCGCGCTCGCGGTTAATCTCCGCCAGCACTTCCGGATCCAGACCGTTGGCTTCTTTTTCCTGCCAGTTTTGCGTTTCTGGTGGCCAGGTATCCAGCAAACCAAGAAATGCTACCTGTTCGCCACGAGCACGCAGTCGCGCCGCGATACCCTGCGCCAGCGTACCGCCCAGCGAATAACCCAGCAAGTAATAAGGGCCACGAGGTTGTTGTGCCAGTAATGTTGCCAGATGCGCTTCGCATACTTCATCCAGGTTTGTCGCCGTCTGCATGGGGCCATTGGGGCGCGGTGACTGAATACCGATAATCGACCATTGTGGGTCGAGATAACGCGAGAGCACGCTAAACTGCCAGGCAAAACCGGACGCCGGATGGAAACAGAACAGCGTCGGGCCATTGCTTTCACGCAGTGGAAGAACGGTTTCAAATCCCAGACGCTGGGCGTTTTCTGCTCCGCCATCAATAATCATTGCCAGTTTAGCGACGGTTGATGCCACCATCACCTGCCCCGGTGTGACCTGGCGAGCAAACTGTCGACTTAACTGCGCTGCCAGTTTCATCGCCAGTAGCGAATGACCGCCAAGAGCGAAGAAATCAGCGTCGGCATCCTGCACGTCACAACCCAGTAATGACGAAAACGCTTCAGCAATAATCGATTCACTGCCCGTTTTCAGCGCACGTCCCGACGTATGGGCTTTTAGTTCCGGCAACGGCAGAGCTTTGCGATCCAGCTTGCCATTGGCGCTGAGCGGCAACTGCGCAAGTTGCAGCAGAACTACAGGCACCATATGCGGCGGCAATGTTTCGCGCAATTGCGCCTGCAGTGCAGTGGTATCCAGCGGCAAACCTGATTGCGACACCAGATACCCCACCAACTGACGCGCATCACCGCCGGTTGCTGCCGCCTGGTTAATGACACAAGCGTGGGTAACGGCCTGCTCGACATCTGGCAGCGCCTGCATCACGCGATCGATTTCACCCAGTTCAATACGCTGACCACGGATTTTTAGCTGATCATCACTGCGCCCGAGATACTCCACCGCGCCATTTTCCAGCCAGCGAGCCACATCGCCAGTACGATACATGCGTTCACCAGGAGCGAACGGATCGGCAATAAAACGGCTGGCTGTGAGATCGGGTCGTCCAAGATAACCCTGCGCCAGTTGGATGCCGGTGAGATAGAGATCTCCCGCAACACCCGGCGGTACTGGATGCATCATTGCATCAAGAATGCGCAGCCCCGTGTTCCAGACCGGATAGCCAATCGGTACGCTGCTACCACTCACCGCCGCCAGTTCATCGCCAAAGGCCGGATACCAGCTCACATCCACCGCCGCTTCTGTAGGGCCGTAGAGATTATGTAACGGCGTGCCGGTTAATTGCTGCCACTCACGGCATAAATCGGTCGGTAATGCTTCGCCACTACAGAACACCTGTTTCAACGTCGCGCAACTTTGGCGAGCGGTTTCCGCTGTCAGCGAAGCAACAAACGCCGCCAGCATCGACGGTACAAAGTGTGTGGTCGTCACGCCGTATTCGGCAAAAAACCGTTGCATAGCGAGCGGATCGCGGTGCGCTTCCGGCTCTGCCATTACCAGTTTTGCCCCAGCGATAAACGGCCAGAAAAATTCCCATACTGAGACATCAAAACTGCACGGCGTTTTTTGAGCAACGACATCTTCACCTGTCAGTGGGTAATGGTTTTGCATCCATAACAGGCGATTAACGATAGCCTTCTGCCCGACCATCACCCCTTTCGGCCTGCCGGTAGAACCGGAAGTAAAGATGATATAAGCGGTGTGGTGCGGCTGCGAAAGTTGCAGTGGCGCACTGTCGTGAGGGGTAAGTGGGGCGTTATAGCAAAGGCGGGTTAAATTTGCTACATCGCTAAAGCGCGGCAGTTGATCGTCGCTGGTGACTAACAACGACGGGCGTGCATCTTCCAGCATCATCTTCAGACGATCGTCCGGATAGCCCGTATCCAACGGTAACCAGGCCGCGCCTGCTTCAACAATCGCATGTAATGCCAGGGTCAAAAAGACCGAGCGCGGCAATGCCACCGCTACGCTGTCGCCGGGTTTAACGCCGCGCTCACGCAGCAGATTAGCCAGAGCTACCACCTGCTCGCGCATTTCCCGATAGCTGAACTGGTAATGTGCATCTGCCAGAGCCGGAGCATCCGGCGTTTTCGCTGCCTGTTCTGCCACCAGCGCGCTCAGTGTGGTTTCAGGAATATCGACCTGGGTGGCGTTGATCTGCGCCAACTGAGCATATTCGTCTGGCAGCATAATATCGACATCGCCACACAACAGCGTCGGATCCGCGGCAAATTGCGCAATCAGCATTTTCAGGCGTTCAGCGTGCTGGATTAACGTTGACTCATCGTAACGTTGTTTATTGGCGAGGATTTCAATACTCAAATCACCGTGCTCATCCGGGAACAGCGCCAGTTCAAGGTCATTAACCGGACCGGTTGCCAGGGTGTGAGTTTGCGACTGCACGCCAGGAATATCCAGTTGATAATCAAATACCTTGATATTGAGTACCGGGCCGAAAAGCGGTTCCTCTCCCGCCGCACGTCCGCTGTCACGCACAATTTGTTCCGCATCATAACGTTGATGGCGGCGCATCTTTTTCAACTGCCCTGCCAGCCGGATTGCCAGTTGCGGCAGCGTTTCTTGCGCTGCAATGTGAATACCCAATGGCAAAACGTTGAGCACAGGTCCGGTTGCCGTCAACGCCGCCGATCCCAGGCGACGCATAAAAATAAATCCGGCGGCATAGTCCATGCGGTTGCATAATCGCCCCAGCCACAAGGCTGCCAGTGCAAGAGCCAGATCGGTACGTTGTACATCTGGTAATTGCGTAGCCAGTTGGCGGAATTCACCGTCAGTAAATTCCAGTTTCAGGCGCAGAATATCCGCCGAAGCGTTACGCCCAGGCAAAGGTGCGGAAGAGAGTGAAGCTGGCGGCGGCAACTGACAGCGCTGTTCTGCCCAGAATGCTGCATCACGCTGCCAGGCGTCGCTTTCGCGGTACTGCTGGTACTCTTCCACCACTTCAGCAAAAGGAGTAAACGGCGAAACAGGCGTTGGTTCGCCCCGCAGCCATGTGCAGTAAATGTTGGCAATTTGGCGGGTAATCGCCGGGAAACTGAAGCCATCAACCAGCAAATGGTGATAACGTTGATACCAGTACCAGCGGTTATCCGCAATCTGAATGAGCTGATGAAACACCAGCGGTTTACCGCTATCGACGCGCAGGTTTTGGTGTAAATCAGCCTGCATCAATGCCAGCGCAGTGCCGTGAGGATCAATGTTGGTACGCAGGTCGATAATTTCTGGCTGTTCGAACGTCATCGCGTCATCGACCCATTGCCAGACTTCGCCGTTATCTTCCGTAAAACGCATCCGCAGCGTATCAGCCTGTGCTACCCCGGCAACCACCGCGCGGGCCAGTAATGGCGCATCAATATCTCCGGTTAATTCAACGTAATGCGCCACGCTCCAGGCGGAAGGTAAATCAGACAGTTTTTCTACCATCCAGATGCCAGATTGCGCTGCAACCAAAGGTAAATGCTGACTCATTGCGCCTCCTGCGGCTGGGTGAAATTCGCGGGTGTCAGAGTATGCCAGTTAGCTTCCAGCCACTGCTGGCAAGCTTGCTGCGACTGCGGTTCACAAACAACGTCCCAACCCGCCGGTAACGCGCACGGTTGCGGCCACAGACTAAATTGCCCCTGCGCATTGCGCAAAACGTAAAACGCTCCCTGTGGATCATCGAAGGGATTACTGAATGCCATATTCAACTCCTGTCATGGAAAAGCGGTTGCCAGAGGTCGATTAGCCCCTGCATCAAACCGCCGCGCCAACAAAGCGCATCATGTCCGCCGTCAACCTGACGCCAGAAAATGGATTGTTGTGTGGTCTGTAATTGTGCATACAGCGCCTGGTTAGCTCGCATAATCACCGGTTCGCGAATCCCGGCCTCCAGCACTATGCGCAAGCCTTCAGCACTAACATCGCCTGATTTAAGCTGTTCGATCAGTTGCCCCTCCGGCTGCCCACTCCGATGCGGCCACCAGTACGATCCCGACTGGCTTAATACACAGCCAAAACGTTCAGGCCAGTGCAGTCCGGCATACAGTGCTGAAAGGCCGCCAAAACTTTGCCCGGCGACCACGGTACGATCAGCACGATCGCTGAAAGGGGTAATGGCTTTCACCAGGGGTAATAACTCTTGCTGTACTGCCAGCCAGAAATCAGCATTACACGGAAGTTCGCGTGCACGGTGCGCGGTGTCGATGGCATCGATCAACACATACACAGCAGGTGGAAGTTGCTGACGGCGGGTCAACGAAGTCAGCGGCGACCAGACGGGCATGCTTTGCGCCCAAAATTCACCATCGAGCAGAATGGCTAACGGACGCTCTTCGGCTGGTACATCGCCGGTGGTAAAAACCCATACACGGCGTGAATTTCCCAGCCGTTCACTTCTCCAGGTAATTTCCCTGGCTGAATTTTCTGGCGTTTTCCGGCAATCCCAACCAGGTTGCAGGGGCGCTTGCGGCATTTCGAGTGCGGAAACAGCGTGCCCTCGCCCTCCTTTCCAGCTTTGCGGATTCAGCGGATCGGCTATCGCCTGAGGGAGTAATTTTTGCCATCCCTCGCGTAATTCGAGGCGATCTGGTGATGGTGTAGAAAAAATGTCAGCACGTTCGGTGGGAATAAAACAGTAGCTGCCGCGCCAGTTGGCATTAAGTTGTGTCGTCCACTGCCAGACATCGGTGCCTGCTATGCGTTGCATCGACTGGGGCTGGCTGTTCTGATGATGATCGGTAACACCAGTGATATAGACCCATACGCGCTTTATCGCTGAGCGTTCTTCAGAACCTTGTGGGTCACGCCACCAGAAAGTGACCTGATACATTTCGTCATTAAGACGCTGCCATTGCGGGCCATGTTTCGACTGCCACCAGCTATCACTTCCCACCTTTAACGCCGTCACATCATAACCTTATGTTTATTGTGAATTTTTTCATTGATTACAGAAATATATTGATAATATTATTGATAACTATTTGCATTTGCAATAGCGTATTGGCGCGCTATGTCAAGCGCGGGCATTAATTAACCAACTGCACTGCGTGTCTTTCAGGAATCAAAGGTTTTCGCAGTGACGGGCGACATCAATCCAGCTTACGTCTCTTTAGACCGTTGGAATTCGTGGCAAAAATGCAGGAAAAAAAACAATGAACAAGAAGATTCATTCCCTGGCCTTGTTGGTCAATCTGGGGATTTATGGAGTAGCGCAGGCACAAGAGCCAACCGATACCCCTGTTTCACAGGACGATACCATTGTCGTGACCGCCGCCGAACAGAACTTGCAGGCTCCCGGCGTTTCGACCATCACCGCAGATGAAATCCGCAAAAACCCGGTGGCCCGCGATGTATCGGAAATCATCCGTACCATGCCAGGCGTAAACCTGACGGGTAACTCCACCAGCGGTCAGCGCGGTAATAACCGCCAGATTGATATTCGCGGCATGGGTCCGGAAAACACCCTTATTTTGATTGACGGTAAACCGGTCAGCAGCCGCAACTCGGTGCGTCAGGGCTGGCGCGGTGAGCGTGATACCCGTGGCGATACCTCCTGGGTGCCACCTGAGATGATCGAACGTATTGAAGTTTTGCGTGGTCCGGCGGCGGCCCGTTACGGTAACGGTGCGGCAGGTGGCGTGGTTAACATCATCACCAAAAAAGGCAGTGGCGAGTGGCACGGTTCCTGGGATGCTTATTTCAATGCCCCTGAACATAAAGAGGAAGGTGCCACCAAACGCACCAACTTCAGCCTCACCGGTCCACTGGGCGACGCGTTCAGCTTCCGTTTGTACGGCAACCTCGACAAAACGCAGGCCGACGCGTGGGATATTAACAAAGGTCATCAGTCCGCACGTGCAGGAACCTATGCAACTACCCTACCAGCCGGGCGCGAAGGGGTGATCAACAAAGACATTAACGGCGTAGTTCGCTGGGACTTCGCACCGCTGCAATCGCTGGAACTGGAAGCAGGTTACAGCCGCCAGGGCAACCTGTATGCGGGCGATACCCAGAACACCAACTCTGACGCTTACACTCGCTCTAAATACGGCGATGAAACCAACCGTCTCTATCGCCAGAACTACTCGCTGACCTGGAACGGCGGCTGGGATAACGGCGTGACCACCAGCAACTGGGTGCAGTATGAACACACCCGTAACTCGCGTATCCCGGAAGGTCTGGCGGGCGGCACCGAAGGAAAATTTAACGAAAAAGCGACGCAGGATTTCGTCGATATCGATCTCGATGACGTGATGCTGCATAGCGAAGTTAACCTGCCGATTGATTTCTTCGTTAACCAGACGCTGACGCTGGGTACGGAGTGGAATCAGCAGCGGATGAAGGACTTGAGTTCCAACACCCAGGCGCTGACCGGAACGAATACCGGCGGTGCTATTGATGGTGTGAGTGCCACCGACCGTAGCCCATATTCAAAAGCAGAAATTTTCTCGCTGTTTGCAGAAGACAATATAGAACTGACCGACAGCACCATCGTAACGCCGGGGCTGCGTTTCGATCATCACAGCATTGTCGGTAATAACTGGAGCCCGGCGTTAAACGTATCGCAAGGCTTAGGCGATGACTTCACGCTGAAAATGGGTATCGCACGCGCCTATAAAGCGCCGAGCCTGTATCAGACTAACCCGAACTACATTCTCTACAGTAAAGGTCAGGGCTGCTATGCCAGCGCAGGCGGCTGCTATCTACAAGGTAACGATGACCTGAAAGCAGAAACCAGCATCAACAAAGAGATTGGTCTGGAATTCAAACGCGACGGCTGGCTGGCGGGCGTGACCTGGTTCCGTAACGACTATCGCAACAAGATTGAAGCGGGCTATGTGGCTGTAGGGAAAAATACGGCAGGCACCGATCTCTATCAGTGGGATAACGTGCCGAAAGCGGTGGTTGAAGGTCTGGAAGGATCGTTAAACGTGCCGGTTAGCGAGACGGTGATGTGGACCAACAACATCACTTATATGCTGAAGAGTGAAAACAAAACCACGGGAGACCGTTTGTCGATCATCCCGGAATATACGTTGAACTCAACGCTGAGCTGGCAGGCGCGGGAAGATTTGTCGATGCAAACCACCTTCACCTGGTATGGCAAACAGCAGCCGAAGAAATATAACTACAAAGGCCAGCCAGCGGTTGGCCCGGAAACCAAAGAGATTAGCCCGTACAGTATTGTTGGCCTGAGTGCGACCTGGGACGTGACGAAGAACGTCAGTCTGACTGGCGGCGTGGATAACCTGTTCGACAAGCGTTTGTGGCGTGAAGGGAATGCCCAGACCACGGGTGATCTTGCCGGTGCGAACTATATCGCAGGTGCTGGCGCGTATACCTATAACGAACCAGGACGGACATGGTATATGAGCATTAATACTCACTTCTGATACTAACGTCAGATTGTTGACAAAGGGCGTGTCGTTCATGCCGGATGCGGCGTGAACGACTTATCCGGCCTACAAAATCTTGCCAATTCAAATATATTGCAGAACCACGTAGGCCTGATAAGCGTAGCGCATCAAGCAGTTTTGCGTTTGTCATCAGTCTCTAATATGGGCGAAATGAAAACCACGCATACCTCCCTTCCCTTTGCCGGACATACGCTGCACATTGTTGAGTTCGATCCTGCAAGTTTTCACGAGCAGGATTTGTTCTGGCTGCCGCATTACGCACAACTGCAACATGCCGGACGTAAACGCAAAGCCGAACATTTAGCTGGACGGATTGCTGCTGTTCATGCGTTGCGGGGATATGGCTATAAATGTGTGCCCGCAATCGGTGAACATCGCCAACCACTTTGGCCTACGGGCTTATACGGCAGTATTAGTCACTGCGGGGATACGGCTATAGCAATCGTCTCTCACCAACCGATTGGTGTGGATATCGAAGAAATTTTTTCTGCACACACAGCCAGAGAATTGACAGATAACATCATTACCCCCACTGAACGCGAGTTTATTACAGGCTGCAATTTACCTTTCCCTGTGGCACTTACACTGGCATTTTCAGCAAAAGAGAGTGCATTTAAGGCAAGCAAGATACAGACCGACGCAGGATTTCTAAATTATCAGGTGGTTAACTGGAATAAACAGCGAATCATTATTCGTTGGGAGGACGAGATGTTTGCTGTGCACTGGCAGATAAGAGGAAAACACATCATAACGCTGTGCCAACACGATTAATGGATAACTCTTGCTGTGGCTCGCCCGCAGCCATCACTGAGCGCGGACGAAAGTGTAAAGCAGGTGCCCTACCATTCCTGACCTGACAACCGGATATGCAGGGATTTCTCCCCGCACAGCGGCGATTTCTTCGGTTCGTAAGCGAGAACAGCCTTAAACTCAATATTACGTTCCTTTACGGTGAACTCACACAGCGAGTCTCCGACCAGAAGCGTAAATCCCAGTACCGTCAAACACAGTACTATGACTGCCACAAGGGCATATTTCGTCAGCGTGTTTATATTGCCTCCATGCGAAGAAGGGACTAGCATCCAAATTGTTCAGGTTTGGGTAGGTAGCCCCAGGGTTGATAGAAATATCTCCTGGGCTTCATCTTTCCAGACCTCAGAGTAAACCTGAAACCGGAAAGCTTCAGGCACCCGCGGTTATCTTACCCTTCCTTAGCAAAATAACTGTTTGTTTATACAGCCAATCCTGTTTCGGGCTTTCCACAATTCATCAGATCAACTGAAGCTGAGCCAGTTTTTCTGTACGCCCCAATCGTCAAAATTCTTCGCCACCAGCCAGCTCAGCCATAACTTGTCACATTGCAAAAGTAGCCAAATTGCTTCAGTAGCAATCGGTTCATCATCACCAAAAAAAGAAACATTCCAGAACTTCCGCATCTCGCCCAGCCGCGCCCACTTCTATACTGAAACGAAAACGCCCACATAAGAGAAACCTATGTCATTACCCGATTTTCATATTTCTGAACCTTTTACCCTCGGTATTGAGCTGGAAATGCAGGTGGTTAATCCGCCGGGCTACGATCTTAGTCAGGACTCTTCAACGCTAATTGATGCGGTAAAAAGTGAGATTAGCGCCGGGGAAGTGAAGCACGATATCACCGAAAGTATGCTGGAACTGGCAACTGGTGTTTGCCGTGATATCAACCAGGCTGCCGGGCAATTTTCAGCGATGCAGAAAGTCGTTCTGCAAGCTGCGGCGGAGAATCATCTGGAAATTTGCGGTGGCGGTACGCACCCATTTCAGAAATGGCAGCGTCAGGAGGTGTGCGATAACGCACGCTATCAGCGGACGCTGGAACACTTTGGTTATCTCATTCAGCAGGCGACTGTTTTTGGTCAGCATGTTCACGTTGGCTGCGCCAGTGGCGATGACGCCATTTATTTGCTACACGGCTTATCGCGCTTTGTGCCGCACTTTATCGCCCTTTCTGCCGCGTCGCCGTATATGCAGGGAACAGATACCCATTTTGTCTCCTCACGGCCAAATATCTTTTCCGCCTTTCCCGATAATGGCCCGATGCCGTGGGTCAGTAACTGGCAGCAATTCGAAGCCCTGTTTCGCTGCCTGAGTTACACCACGATGATCGACAGCATTAAAGATTTGCACTGGGATATTCGCCCCAGCCCTCATTTTGGCACAGTAGAAGTTCGGGTGATGGATACTCCGTTAACCCTTAGCCATGCGATAAATATGGCGGGATTGATTCAGTCCACCGCTCACTGGCTGCTGACGGAACGCCCTTTTAAGCATCAGGAAAAGGATTATCTGCTGTATAAGTTCAACCGTTTCCAGGCCTGCCGCTATGGTCTAGAAGGCGTTGTTACCGATCCACACACCGGCGATCGTCGGCCACTAACAGAAGACACCTTACGATTGCTGGAAAAAATCGCCCCTTCTGCGCATAAAATTGGTGCGTCGAGTGCGGTTGAGGCCCTACATCGCCAGGTCGCCAGCGGTCTGAATGAAGCACAGTTGATGCGTGATTTCGTTGCCGATGGCGGCTCGCTGATTGGGCTGGTGAAAAAGCATTGTGAGATTTGGGCCGGAGACTAAGTCGGGAATTGCCTTACAGAAGAATATCCCTGACAATGGTGTTTTAACTTACATTTAACAATGTTATGAAACATCCTTTAGAAACCTTGACCGCCGCAGCAGGCATTTTGTTGATGGCTTTCCTCTCTTGCCTGCTGCTGCCCGCCCCCGCGCTGGGGCTGACGCTGGCACAGAAACTGATGGCCACGTTCCATCTGATGGATCTGAGTCAGCTTTACACTTTGTTATTTTGTCTGTGGTTTTTAGTGCTGGGCGCTATTGAATATTTTATTCTTAGATTTATCTGGCGACGCTGGTTCTCGCTGGCGGATTAAACATCGATTATCGCCGCGGTTCGCGGCATACTTTGCTTATTCTCCTTCGCCTTAAGGAAAGTTTATGGATAAGCAATCACTGCTTGAAACGGCGAAACGCCTGGCGCTTGAGCTGCCTTTCGTCGAGCTTTGCTGGCCGTTTGGCCCGGAGTTTGATGTTTTTAAAATTGGCGGCAAGATTTTTATGCTGTCGTCAGAACTGCGCGGCGTCCCCTTCATAAATCTGAAGTCCGATCCACAAAAATCCCTGTTAAATCAGCAGATATATCCGAACATTAAGCCTGGATATCACATGAATAAAAAGCACTGGATTTCGGTGTATCCCGGCAAGGAAATCTCCGAAGCGTTACTTCGCGATCTGATCAACGATTCATGGAATTTAGTGGTTGATGGCTTAGCCAAACGCGATCAAAAAAGACTGCGCCCAGGCTAAAACGTAAATCTATAGAGAATTTTTCTCGCTTACCATTTTACTTCGATCCTTGTAATCTGCTGGCACACAAATGTCTTTCACAAGGAGTCTTTATGGATATTATTTCTGTCGCCTTAAAGCGTCATTCCACTAAGGCATTCGATGCCAACAAAAAACTTACCCCAGAACAGGCGGAGCAGATCAAAACCCTGCTGCAATACAGCCCTTCCAGCACCAACTCCCAGCCGTGGCATTTTATCGTTGCCAGCACTGAAGAAGGCAAAGCGCGTGTCGCCAAATCCGCTGCCGATAATTACGTGTTCAACGAACGTAAAATACTTGATGCCTCGCACGTCGTGGTGTTCTGCGCGAAAACCGCAATGGACGATGCCTGGCTGAAGCTGGTTGTTGACCAGGAAGATGCTGATGGCCGCTTTGCCACGCCGGAAGCGAAAGCCGCGAACGATAAAGGCCGCAAATTCTTCGCGGATATGCACCGTAAAGATCTGCAAGATGATGCAGAGTGGATGGCAAAACAGGTATATCTCAACGTCGGTAATTTCCTGCTGGGCGTTGCGGCACTGGGTCTGGACGCGGTGCCAATCGAAGGTTTTGACGCCGCGATCCTCGATGAAGAATTTGGTCTGAAAGAGAAAGGCTACACCAGTCTGGTGATCGTTCCGGTGGGTCATCATAGCGTCGAAGATTTTAACGCTACCCTGCCGAAATCTCGTCTGCCACAAAGTATCACTTTAACCGAAGTGTAATTCTCCCTTGCCGGGCATCCGCCCGGCTATTTATCCTCAGATTTTACTTATTTGCATAACCTCCTTTCACCCGTCATCATAGGCCGCTGTTGTATAAAGGAGACGTTATGCAGGATTTAATATCCCAGGTTGAAGATTTAGCGGGTATTGAGATCGATCACACCACTTCAATGGTGATGATTTTCGGTATTATTTTTCTGACCGCCGTAATAGTGCATATTATTTTGCACTGGGTGGTACTGCGTACCTTCGAAAAACGCGCCATCGCCAGCTCACGGCTGTGGTTGCAAATCATTACCCAGAATAAACTCTTCCACCGTTTAGCTTTTACCCTGCAGGGGATTATCGTCAATATTCAGGCGGTATTCTGGCTGCAAAAAGGCACCGAAGCGGCTGATATCCTGACCACCTGTGCGCAGTTGTGGATCATGATGTATGCGCTGCTTTCAGTCTTCTCCCTGCTGGATGTTATTTTAAATCTGGCTCAGAAATTCCCGGCGGCAAAACAGTTGCCGTTAAAAGGGATATTTCAGGGGATCAAACTGATCGGCGCGATTCTGGTCGGCATATTAATGATCTCACTGCTGATTGGTCAGTCACCGGCAATTCTGATCAGTGGTCTTGGCGCGATGGCTGCCGTACTGATGTTGGTGTTTAAAGATCCGATTCTTGGTCTGGTTGCAGGGATTCAGCTTTCCGCGAACGATATGTTGAAACTGGGCGACTGGCTGGAGATGCCAAAATACGGCGCGGATGGCTCAGTGATCGATATCGGCTTAACTACCGTCAAAGTGCGTAACTGGGATAATACCATTACCACTATTCCCACCTGGTCGTTAGTATCCGACTCCTTTAAAAACTGGAGCGGGATGTCAGCCTCTGGCGGTCGACGTATTAAACGCAGCATCAGTATTGATGTCACCAGTATTCGTTTTCTTGATGAAACCGAAATGCAGCGGCTGAATAAAGCGCATTTGTTGAAACCCTATTTAACCAGCCGCCATCAGGAAATTAACGAGTGGAATCGCCAGCAAGGTTCTACGGAGTCAGTATTAAACCTGCGCCGAATGACCAATATTGGAACGTTTCGCGCCTATCTGAACGAATATCTACGCAATCATCCGCGGATTCGTAAAGATATGACCTTAATGGTGCGCCAGTTAGCTCCCGGCGATAATGGTTTACCGCTTGAGATCTATGCGTTTACTAATACTGTGGTGTGGCTGGAATATGAAAGCATTCAGGCTGATATATTCGACCACATATTTGCCATCGTCGAAGAGTTTGGTCTGCGACTTCATCAGTCACCAACCAGCAATGATATTCGCTCCCTGGCAGAAGCATTTAAGCAGTAATTAAAAAACCGCTCTCATCGAATGGATGAGAGCGGCTTCAAATTGTTGACATCATTTTGTCGGATGCGGCGTGAACGCCTTATCCGACCTACACTATTATTTCGCTTTCCGGCGCAGTGTTTTAAACGCCACAAACAGGAACACAATCCACACCGGCAGCAAAATTGCCGACAAGCGCATATCATCCATCGTGCACATCAACAGCAAAATCATGCCGAGGAAGGCAATGCAAAGATAGTTGCCAAACGGATAGAGCAGCGCCTTAAACTGTGTTTCACGTCCCTGACGTCGCATCGCTGCACGAAAACGCAGATGCGCCAGGCAGATCATAATCCAGTTCAACAGCAAGGTTGCCACCACCAGTGCCATCAGCAAACCAAACGCTTTTTGCGGCAACAGATAGTTGATCAACACCACCAGTGAGGTGATCGCCCCGGAAAGCATCAGCGAGTTGATCGGCACGCCGCGACGGCTAACACGGGTAAGGAACTTCGGTGCGTTACCCTGGACGGAAAGGCCAAACAGCATCCGGCTGTTAGAGTAAACCCCGCTGTTATACACTGACAGCGATGCCACCAGAATGACGAAGTTCAGCGCAGAAGCCACCACGTTGCTGTCGAGGTTATGGAAAATCATCACAAACGGGCTACTGTTAGATTTCACTTCCACCCACGGGTAGAGCGCCAGTAATACCACCAGCGAACCGATATAAAACAGCAAGATACGATAAACCACCTGATTTACCGCCTTCGGGATGCTTTTTTCCGGATCGCGCGCTTCAGCGGCAGTGATCCCAATCAGCTCCAGGCCGCCGAAGGAGAACATGATCACCGCCAGCGACAAAATCAGCCCGTTCCAGCCAGTGGCAAAGAAACCACCAAAGCGCCAGAGGTTATCGATACTGGCTTTCTCGCCACCGTGACCAGAAAACAGCAGCCACAGACCAAAACCGATCATGCCGATAATCGCCAGCACTTTAATCAGCGCAAACCAGAACTCGGTTTCGCCATACAAGCGCACGTTCACCAGGTTAACGGCGTTGATGATAATAAAGAAGGCGGCGGCCCAGACCCACGTAGGAACATCCGGGAACCAGTACTGCATATAGATGCCCGCAGCGGTCAGCTCTGCCATTCCCACCAGCACGAACATTACCCAATAGTTCCAGCCGGAAAGGAAGCCTGCAAACGGTCCCCAGTATTTATAAGCAAAGTGGGCAAACGAACCGGAAACCGGCTCCTCAACCACCATCTCGCCAAGCTGGCGCATAATCAGGAAAGCGATGATCCCGGCGACGCCGTAGCCCAGCAACACGGCCGGCCCCGCCATCTGAATCGCCGGGCCAATGCCAAGAAACAGACCAGTACCAATTGCACCGCCCAGCGCAATCAGTTGAATATGACGGTTATGTAATCCCCGATGAAGCGTCGGCTCTTGATTCGACGCGGTATCTTCCGATACGGTTGACGCGTTTTTCACGCCTTTCCCCTGTGTGTCTTTTTTAATGAGGGGCATCTTTTAACATTTAGTGCTGGTCGTCGCAAGACACAATCCACACAGTTAAACCGGGTATCCTTTTCTTATGCAAATTGCCGACAAAAAGTACTCTGTTATTGCCAAATAAGGTGTTAACGCCTTATTTGGCCTACAGAAACGTGCAAATTCAATAAATTATAATTCACGCTGTAGGCCTGATAAGGCATAGCGCATCAGGCAATTTTGCCTAAACCCGATGACGGTGCAGCCACATCAACTTATACGCCGCCGGGATAATAAACAGCGACAGCAACGGTGCGGTGATCATACCACCAATCATCGGCGCAGCGATGCGACTCATCACTTCGGAACCCGCCCCTGTTCCCCACAGAATCGGCAGCAGACCAGCGATAATCACCGCCACCGTCATCGCTTTCGGGCGCACGCGCAGTACCGCGCCGTGATACAACGCCTCATCCAGCTTCTGTTCACTAAAGGTTTGCGGATTATCCAGCGACGGCTCTGCCTCTATGGCGTGACGTAAATACATCAACATCACCACACCAAACTCGGCAGCGACTCCGGCGAGAGCGATAAAACCGGTGCCCGTTGCCACGGAAAGATGAAAGCCCATCCACCACAGGAACCAGATACCGCCCACCAGCGCAAACGGTACACTACTGATAATCAACAACGCTTCGCCTACGCGACGGAACGCCAGATATAACAGCACGAAAATGATCATCAACGTCATCGGCACCATGAGTTTCAGCTTATGGTTCGCGCGCTCCAGTAACTCGAACTGCCCGGAGAACGCCACACTAGTGCCCGGTTTCAACTGCACTTTCTCGGCAATCGTTTTTTGCAGATCGTGAACCACCGACACCATGTCACGGTCGCGAGCGTCGATATAAATCCAGCTCGTCGGTCGCGCATTCTCGGTTTTCAGCATTGACGGTCCGCCAGAGACTTTGACGTCAGCAACGTCAGCAAGGGTGATTTGCTGTTTCATCGGCGTCAGAATCGGTAGCTGTCGCAGCGCCTGCGGGCTGTCGCGCCAGCTTTGTGGATAACGCAGATTAATCGGGTAACGAGCAATCCCTTCCACCGTTTCGCCAACCATCGCTCCGCCCACTGCGGATGTCACAAACAACTGCACATCCGCCACCGTCATACCGTAACGCGCGGCTTTTTCGCGGTTAATCTCAACGTTGATATAGCGCCCACCTTCCAGGCGTTCGGCAAGCGCAGAAGCCACGCCTGGCACCGTTCGTGCCACTTCTTCGATTTGTTCCGCCATCGCGTCGATATCCGCCAGCACGTTGCCGGAAACCTTAATCCCGATGGGACTTTTAATACCGGTCGAGAGCATATCGATACGGTTACGGATTGGCGGCACCCACAGATTTGCCAGCCCCGGCAGCCGCACTGTGTTATCCAGCTCTTCGATGATTTTGTCCATCGTCATACCTGGCCGCCACTGATCCTGCGGCTTAAGTTGAATGGTCGTTTCTACCATCTCCAGCGGAGCAGAATCAGTTGCCGTTTCCGCTTTCCCGGTCTTGCCAAATACCCGCGCCACTTCCGGCACGCTCATGATCAGCTTGTCAGTTTTTTGCAGCATACTCGCCGCTTCCGCCGCGGAAATCCCCGGTAGCGTCGAAGGCATATACAGCAAGTCCCCTTCATTGATCTGCGGTAAAAATTCGCCGCCAACTTTATTGAGCGGCCAGATTACCGTCAGCACCGAAAGCGCCGCCACCAGCAGTGTGGTTTTTGGCCAGTGCAATACTTTCAGCAACAGCGGATGGTAAATCCGAATCAAAAAACGGTTGAGCGGATTACTGCTTTCTGGCGGAATTTTGCCACGGATCCAGTAACCCATCAGGATCGGGATCACCACGATCGCCAGCAGCGCAGCCCCCGCCATCGCATAGGTTTTAGTGAACGCCAGTGGACCAAACAAACGCCCTTCCTGTCCTTCAAGGGTGAAGATCGGGATAAACGACAACGTAATAATCAGCAAACTGATAAACAGCGCTGGCCCTACTTCAACAGAAGCATCGGTGATCACCTGCCAGCGTGTTTTATTATCCAGCGGGGCGTCAGGATGCTGATGCTGCCACTCTTCCAACCGTTTATGGGCATTCTCGATCATGACGATAGCGGCATCGACCATCGCCCCGACGGCAATCGCAATACCGCCCAGCGACATAATATTGGCGTTCAGCCCCTGAAAGTGCATGACAATAAAAGCAATACACAACCCCAGCGGCAACGAAATAATCGCCACCAGCGCCGAGCGCACATGCCAGAGGAACAGCGCACAGACTACCGCCACCACAATAAACTCTTCCAGCAGCTTGCCGCTGAGATTGTCGATAGCGCGGTCAATAAGCTGGCTGCGATCGTATGTTGTAACTATCTCCACGCCTTCCGGCAGGCTGCTTTTCAGCGTTTCCAGTTTGTCCTTCACGGCGGCAATAACTTCACGGGCGTTTTTGCCGGAGCGCAGGATAACGACCCCACCCGCCACTTCGCCTTCGCCGTTCAGCTCCGCAATACCCCGGCGCATTTCCGGCCCAACCTGAACCTTCGCTACATCACGCAGATAAACGGGAACACCATTTTCACTGGCTTTTAAAACGATGTGATTAAAGTCGTCGAGCGTTTGCAGATAGCCACTGGCACGTACCATATACTCTGCTTCCGCCAGTTCAATCGACGAACCGCCTGCTTCCTGGTTTGAGGCATCCAGCGCACTTTTCACTTCTGCGAGACTGATGCCATATTGCGCCAGGCGCTGAGGATCGATAACTACCTGATACTCTTTTACCACACCGCCCACCGATGCCACTTCCGCAACATTGGGGATGGTTTTTAGCTCATATTTAAGAAACCAGTCCTGCAATGAGCGTAAATCAGCCAGATCGTGCTTCCCGCTGCGATCCACCAGCGCGTATTCATAAATCCAGCCAACGCCCGTGGCATCTGGCCCCAACTCGGCACTGACACCCGCAGGCAGCTTACCCTGCACCTGGTTGAGGTACTCCAGCACCCGCGAGCGCGCCCAGTACGGATCGGTGCCATCTTCGAAAATGACATACACATAAGAGTCGCCAAACTGCGAGAAACCGCGCACTGTCTTCGCGCCCGGCACCGACAGCATGGTAGTGGTTAGCGGATAAGTGACCTGATTTTCAACGATTTGTGGTGCCTGACCGGGGTAACTGGTTTTAATAATCACCTGCACATCGGAGAGATCCGGCAGTGCATCCACTGGCGTGTTAATAATGGTCCAGGTGCCCCAGATACTCAGAAACAATGCGCCCATCAGCACCAGAAAACGGTTCGCCACCGAGCGACGAATAATCCATTCAATCATTGGTTATTCCCTCAATGCGCATGGGTAGCGCTTTCAGAGCGCATCCGCTCCAGCGCACCAGAAATATTGGCTTCGGAATCAATCAGAAACAGCCCGCTGGAAACCACCTTTTCACCTTCCGCCAGACCAGAGCGTAGCGCGGTGATACCTTGTGATGCCTGGAAAACGGAAACGCGTTTCGGAACAAAACGCCCGTCGGCATCAACGGTAATCACCCGCTGTTCGCTGCCGGTGTCGATCAGCGCCTGTGACGGAATCAGCAGCATCGGTTCGCTGGCGGTATTGAGTTGCAACCAGGCGTTCATTCCCGGTTTTAGCGCCTCTTCGGCGTTGTCGACTTCCAGACGCAGTTGCAGCGTGCGGGTCGCGGCATCCACGCCGGGTAGCAGCGTCCATTTGCGAATGGTGAGCGTTTTATCGGGTCGCGCCGGAACGGTGAGCGTAAACTGCGAGGCATCTTTCACCAGCCAGGCGATGGACTCCGGGATCGCGGCAGTGACCCACACCGGGTTCATACCCTGAATTTTCGCTACCACGTTATCTTTGGCGATATTCATTCCCGCGCGCAGATCAAACGCGGTGATCACGCCATCAATGGGCGCTTTGAGCGTAAAGCGAGTCTGGATTTTTTGCGTGGCGATCAAGCGGCGAATATCGGCCTCCGGCATTCCCGCCAGTCGCAGCCGCTCAAGAATGCCTTCGATCTGGGTCGCCGTACCGCCGGTTTCACGTAGCAGTAAATACTCACTCTGCGCTTCCACCCAGTCGGGAATAGTCAGCTCGAGAAGCGGCGCGCCCTTTTTCACTTTATCGCCCACGGTAAGCGGATAAACCTTGTCGATAAACCCGGCGGCGCGGGCCTGCACAATAGCAAACTGATACTCGTTGTAACTGACGTTTGCCGGGAAACTCTGGGCAAACGTCAACGACCCGCGCGTGACGGTGGCCGTTTTCACCCCCAGATTCTGCGTCTGGGTCGGGTCAATACGCACACCAGACGCAGAATTCTCTTCATCGGCATATTTCGGCACCAGATCCATATCCATAAACGGCGATTTACCCGGTTTATCGAACCGCGTATTGGGATACATCGGGTCATACCAGAATAAAATTTTACGTTCTGCGGTTGGTGTTTTTTCTGCTGGCTGTTCCGCCTGGGAAAACCAGGTAAAACCTGCCGCGGAAATAATACCGCCCGCGATCATGCTGCCGATAATAAGCGCGATTTTTTTCATTTCATTAAACCTGGGTTACTGGCTGACTTTAATATCCTGTAATAAAGAAAGGTTGCCCTGCTGGACAAAATTAAACGCCACTTTGTCGCCGGTTTTAATTTCGCTCATTTTCGTCTGCGGGGTGATGGTAAAACGCATGGTCATCTCCGGCCAGTTCACGGCAGCAATCGGATCGTGATGGATAGTGATTTTTTTGCTTTCCAGATCAACACCTTTTACCACACCGGTGGCGCTAATTACCTGCGGTTGTGCTTCGCTCATCGTTTCATGATGATGTTCGTTAGCCTGCGCATTAAAGCCAATAACAGTAAACAGACTGAACATTGCGACTTGCAGTGTCTTTTTCATTTTATATCTCCTGGAGTTAAAAAATTATTGCTGCCAACCGCCACCCAGAGCGGTATATAAGGAAACTTCGTTAACCTGACGGGCATAATTCAGGTCGAGTAAGGTTTGTCGGGTAGCAAATAAAGAACGTTCGGCATCCAGCACTTCCAGATAACTTACCGCGCCGTGCTGATATAACGTCCGCGCCCGTTGCAGGGTAATTTGCAACGACGCCAGATAACGCTGCTGAGCGCTGATTTGATCATTCAGGCTTTGGCGTAACGCCAGCGCATCGGCCACTTCTTTAAAGGCGTTCTGGATTTTCTGTTCATAATTCACCACCGACTGCTGCTGGCGAATTTCAGCGATATCCAGATTGGCCTGGTTACGTCCGGCATTAAAAATGGGGATCTCAATTTTGGGGATAAAATTCCACATCCCGCTGCTGGCGTTAAATAATGACGACAGATCGCTGCTGGCGGTTGATATTCCGCTGGTCAGGCTTATAGACGGAAAAAATGCCGCGCGTGCAGCGCCAATATTGGCATTGGCCGCCATTAATGCATGTTCGGCTTCCATAATATCCGGGCGTTGCAATAAGATTTGCGATGACAAACCCGCCGGTAATTTAACGCTTTGCAAGCTGTCGCTGTTTGCTGCCTGCGCTTGCGGCAGCTTGCCGTAGCGTCCCAATAACAGTTGCAACGCATTATTCGCCTGCGCCAGTTCCCCCTGACGTTTAGCAATATCGCTACGGGTACTTTCAATCACCCCGCGAGCCTGTTCCAGCGCCAGAACATTGCTGCTACCGGTTAACAGTTGTTTTTCGACAAACGCATATGACTGTTGATAATTACGCAGCGTTTCTTCGGCTATTTGCAATTGCGCATAAGCCAGTTGCTGGTTGTAATAGCTTTGCGCGACATTCGAAACCAGCAGAATATGCACCGCGCGCCGGGCTTCCTCAGTAGCTAAATAATTTTGTCGCTCGGCTTCGCTCATGTTCTTTAAGCGACCGAAAAAATCGAGGTCAAAACTGGCGTTAAGGCCAGTCGAGAACTCCCGTGTCGTGGCGGTATTGCCTTTAAGATTACCGCTCCAGTTGCCGCTACCCTCGCCGTTGAGTTGCGGGTAGCGATCGGCATCGGTCAGTCGATATTGCGCCCGCGCCTCCTGCACTTTTAGCGCCGCCATACGCAAATCCCGGTTATTCGCCAGCGCCTCGCTAATCAGCGTCTTCACCTGATTATCAACAAAAAAGGTGCGCCAGCCCGCACTCTGATAATTATCGACCGGGTTGATCAGGCTGTTCTGACTTAACGAAAACTGCTGCGGCACGGGCATTGCCGGGCGCTGATAATCCGGTGCCAGTGAGCAACCACTTAGCGCGAGGGCCACACAAAGTGTCAGGAGTTTACAATGAGACATAGGCGCATAATTTCTGGTGATTTTATGCCGCCAACTTTACCCGCCAGGCTCTGATTTTCCGGTGACAGGAAAATGACAAAATTGTCATTTTGCCAATAAGCGATTGCCATCTGATCGCGCTCCTCTAGAATTGGCCGGGCAGTATGCGGAGGAAACATGAAACTGTTGATTGTCGAAGATGAAAAGAAAACCGGCGAATATCTGACCAAAGGGTTAACCGAAGCCGGTTTTGTGGTCGATTTGGCCGATAACGGACTTAACGGCTACCATCTGGCGATGACTGGAGATTACGACCTGATAATCCTCGATATTATGCTGCCAGACGTGAACGGCTGGGATATCGTGCGCATGTTGCGTTCTGCCAACAAAGGGATGCCGATTCTGCTGCTCAGCGCGCTGGGTACGATTGAACATCGCGTCAAGGGGCTGGAGCTGGGAGCGGATGATTATCTGGTGAAGCCATTCGCTTTTGCTGAACTACTGGCGCGGGTGCGCACCTTACTGCGGCGCGGAGCGGCGGTGATTATCGAAAGCCAGTTTCAGGTTGCCGACCTGATGGTCGATCTTGTCAGCCGCAAAGTCACCCGTAGCGGCACGCGTATCACTTTGACCAGTAAAGAATTTACCCTGCTGGAGTTTTTCCTCCGTCATCAGGGCGAAGTACTGCCCCGCTCGCTTATCGCTTCACAGGTATGGGACATGAATTTTGACAGCGACACCAACGCCATTGATGTGGCGGTGAAGCGACTGCGCGGCAAAATCGACAATGATTTTGAGCCAAAGCTGATTCAAACCGTGCGTGGCGTGGGTTACATGCTTGAGGTGCCGGATGGCCAATAAGCCATTTCAGCGCCCGTTTTCGCTGGCAACCCGCCTGACCTTTTTTATCAGCCTTGCCACCATCGCGGCATTTTTCGCCTTTGCATGGATCATGATCCACTCGGTAAAAGTCCATTTTGCTGAGCAGGATATTAATGATTTAAAAGAGATTAGCACCACCCTTGAACGGGTACTTAATCACCCTGACGAGACACAAGCCCGACGCTTAATGACGCTGGAAGATATCGTCAGTGGTTATTCCAACGTCTTGATTTCCCTGGCAGATAGCCACGGTAAAACGGTATATCACTCCCCAGGCGCGCCGGATATCCGCGAGTTTGCACGCGATGCCATACCCGATAAAGACGCACGTGGTGGTGAGGTGTATCTCCTCTCCGGCCCGACGATTATGATGCCGGGCCACGGTCACGGGCATAGGGAACACAGCAACTGGCGGATGATTAACTTGTCGGTTGGCCCGCTGGTGGACGGCAAACCGGCTTATACGCTCTACATTGCGCTGTCGATCGATTTTCATCTTCATTACATAAATGATTTGATGAATAAACTTGTAATGACTGCATCGATCATCAGCATCCTGATCGTCTTTATCGTGCTGCTGGCGGTACATAAAGGTCACGCGCCGATCCGCAGCGTCAGCCGCCAGATCCAGAATATCACTTCGAAAGATCTCGACGTTCGCCTGGACCCGCAGACCGTGCCGATTGAGCTGGAGCAACTGGTGCTGTCGTTTAATCATATGATTGAACGTATTGAAGATGTCTTTACCCGCCAGTCCAACTTCTCGGCAGATATCGCCCACGAAATTCGCACGCCAATTACGAATCTGGTGACGCAAACGGAAATTGCCCTGAGTCAGTCGCGCAGCCAGAAGGAACTGGAAGATGTGCTCTACTCTAATCTGGAAGAGTTGACGCGAATGGCGAAAATGGTCAGCGATATGCTGTTTCTCGCCCAGGCCGATAACAACCAGCTAATCCCGGAAAAGAAAATGCTCAACCTGGCAGATGAAGTCAGCAAAGTTTTCGATTTTTTCGAGGCGTTAGCGGAAGATCGCGGCGTGGAACTGCGATTTGTTGGCGACAAGTGTCAGGTCGCGGGCGATCCGTTGATGTTGCGTCGGGCGTTAAGCAACCTGCTTTCTAACGCCCTGCGTTATACGCCGCCCGGAGAGGCAATTGTAGTGCGTTGCCAGACTACCGATCGCCAGGTACAGGTTACCGTCGAAAACCCCGGTACGCCCATTCCGCCCGAACACTTACCGCGATTGTTCGACCGCTTCTACCGCGTTGACCCCTCCCGCCAACGAAAAGGTGAAGGTAGCGGCATTGGCCTGGCGATTGTGAAATCGATTGTTGTCGCGCATAAAGGCACGGTTGCGGTAACGTCAGATGCGCGTGGGACAAGGTTTGTGATCTCATTACCCGCTTAATCATTCAGCAAACAGCAACTTTTATCACCAGTGTAAAAATAACGTGCCGCAATAGTCATACCTATTAATGGTAAAAAGCTGTCACAATTCATAAAAAACCTTAATATACGCCACCCTAAACATAAGCAGCGTTAATGTAAGGTTTTGGCGTGGACTGGCTTCTTGATGTTTTTGCTACCTGGCTTTATGGCTTAAAAGTAATCGCGATAACGTTAGCGGTCATAATGTTCATCAGCGGACTGGACGATTTTTTCATTGATGTCGTCTACTGGGTTCGTCGCATTAAGCGCAAGTTGAGTGTTTATCGGCGCTACCCACGAATGAGTTACCGCGAACTGTACAAACCAGATGAAAAACCGTTAGCGATTATGGTTCCGGCGTGGAATGAAACTGGCGTCATCGGCAATATGGCCGAGCTGGCGGCAACCACGCTCGACTATGAAAACTATCATATCTTTGTCGGCACTTACCCGAACGACCCCGATACTCAGCGTGATGTTGACGAAGTGTGTGCTCGCTTCCCGAACGTGCATAAGGTGGTCTGCGCACGTCCTGGCCCCACCAGCAAAGCAGATTGTCTGAACAATGTGCTGGACGCCATCACCCAGTTTGAGCGAAGCGCCAATTTCGCCTTTGCGGGTTTTATTCTGCATGACGCCGAAGATGTGATTTCGCCAATGGAACTGCGTCTGTTCAACTACCTTGTCGAGCGTAAGGATCTGATTCAGATCCCGGTGTATCCGTTCGAACGCGAATGGACGCACTTCACCAGCATGACCTATATCGATGAGTTTTCCGAACTGCATGGCAAAGATGTTCCGGTGCGTGAAGCCCTAGCCGGACAGGTGCCCAGCGCAGGTGTTGGCACCTGTTTCAGTCGCCGCGCCGTGACCGCGCTGTTGGCTGACGGTGACGGCATTGCTTTTGACGTGCAAAGTCTCACCGAAGATTACGACATTGGTTTCCGCCTGAAAGAGAAAGGAATGACGGAGATTTTTGTCCGTTTTCCGGTGGTGGACGAAGCTAAAGAACGCGAGCAGCGTAAATTTTTACAGCACGCGCGGACGTCAAACATGATCTGCGTGCGCGAATATTTCCCCGATACCTTTTCCACCGCAGTACGGCAAAAGTCTCGCTGGATCATCGGCATTGTTTTCCAGGGATTTAAAACCCATAAATGGACTTCCAGCCTGACACTCAACTACTTTCTCTGGCGTGACCGCAAAGGGGCAATCAGCAACTTTGTTAGTTTCCTCGCGATGCTGGTGATGATCCAACTTTTGCTGTTACTGGCATATGAAAGTTTATGGCCTGATGCCTGGCATTTTCTTTCTATTTTCAGCGGCAGCGCATGGTTAATGACCCTGCTATGGCTAAACTTTGGCTTGATGGTTAACCGTATTGTGCAGCGGGTGATTTTTGTCACCGGTTACTACGGCCTGACGCAGGGCCTGCTATCCGTCCTGCGGCTATTCTGGGGCAACCTGATTAACTTTATGGCTAACTGGCGCGCGTTGAAACAGGTGCTTCAACATGGCGATCCGCGTCGCGTAGCGTGGGATAAAACGACGCACGATTTCCCCAGCGTGACTGGCGATACCCGTTCGTTGCGCCCGTTAGGTCAAATTTTGTTGGAAAATCAGGTCATCACCGAAGAACAACTCGATACAGCACTGCGTAATCGCGTCGAAGGTCTGCGTCTCGGCGGTTCGATGCTGATGCAGGGGTTGATCAGCGCAGAGCAACTGGCGCAGGCACTGGCGGAGCAAAACGGTGTGGCGTGGGAATCGATCGATGCCTGGCAGATCCCTTCCTCGCTGATTGCCGAAATGCCGGCTTCCGTAGCACTGCATTATGCGGTGCTGCCGCTGCGTCTGGAAAATGATGAGTTAATTGTCGGTAGTGAAGACGGCATTGATCCGGTGTCACTGGCGGCACTGACGCGCAAGGTTGGACGTAAAGTGCGCTACGTCATTGTTCTGCGCGGGCAAATTGTCACCGGATTACGCCACTGGTATGCACGCCGCCGCGGTCACGATCCGCGGGCAATGTTGTACAATGCGGTTCAGCATCAGTGGCTCACAGAACAACAGGCCAGCGATATTTGGCAGCAATATGTGCCGCATCAGTTCCTGTTTGCCGAAATACTGACCACACTCGGCCATATTAATCGTTCAGCGATTAATGTGCTGCTACTGCGTCATGAACGCAGCTCTCTGCCGCTCGGCAAATTTTTGGTTACTGAAGGTGTCATCAGCCAGGAAACGCTGGATCGCGTACTGACAATTCAACGCGAATTACAAGTTTCGATGCAATCTCTATTACTCAAAGCAGGTTTAACCACAGAACAGGTTGCGCAACTGGAGTCCGAAAATGAAGGAAAATAACCTTAATCGCATCATCGGATGGTCTGGTTTACTGCTGACGTCTTTATTGAGTACTGGCGCACTCGCAGACAATATTGGCACCAGCGCCAAAGAGCTGGGGCTTAGCGACTATCGCCATTTTGTTATTTATCCCCGCCTCGATAAGGCGCTGAAAGCACAGAAAAATAACGACGAAGCAACCGCCATCCGTGAATTTGAATATATTCATCAGCAGGTGCCGGATAATATTCCGCTGACTTTATATCTGGCAGAAGCCTATCGCCATTTTGGTCATGATGACCGCGCGCGGCTGTTGCTTGAGGATCAGCTTAAACGAACTCCCGGCGATGCCCGGCTTCAACGTAGCCTTGCGGCAATTCCTGTGGAAGTCAAAACAGTGAATACCGTCGAGGAGCTGTTGGCACAGCAAAAAGCGTGCGATGCTGCGCCGACTCTGCGTTGCCGCAGTGAAGTTGGGCAGAATGCGCTGCGGCTGGCACAGTTATCTGTTGCCAAAGCGCAACTGAACGATGCGACGTTTGCCGCATCGCCGGAAGGAAAAACGTTACGTACCGATCTGCTGCAACGCGCAATCTACCTGAAACAATGGTCCCAGGCGGATACGCTATACAATGAAGCACGCCAGCAGAATACATTAAGCGCAGCAGAGCGCCGTCAGTGGTTTGACGTGCTTCTTGCCGGGCATCTGGATGATCGGATCCTGGCGCTGCAATCAGTGGGGATCTTCACCGATCCACAGTCGTATATTACTTACGCGACCGCACTGGCTTATCGTGGTGAAAAAGCACGCCTCCAGCGTTATCTCGCTGAAAACAAACCTCTGTTCACTACTGACTTACAAGAGAAAAGCTGGCTCTATCTGTTATCAAAATACAGTGACACTCCGGTGCAAGCGTTGGCGAATTACACGGTACAGTTTGCCGATAACCGCCAGTACGTTATTGGCGCAACGCTTCCGGAGCTGTTAAAAGAGGGTCAGTACGACGCGGCGCAAAAACTGCTCGCCACCCTCCCCGCCAATGAAATGCTTGAAGAGCGTTATGCCGTCAGTGTGGCAACCCACAACAGAGTTGAAGCACTACGTCTGGCGCGGTTGCTGTATCAGCGAGAACCAGCAAATCTTACGCGCCTGGATCAACTGACCTGGCAACTGATGCAGAACGGACAGTCACGTGAAGCTGCCGATTTGTTACTGCAACGCTACCCTTTCCAGGGCGATGCAAGCGCCAGCCATACGTTAATGACGCGGCTGGCGTCTCTGTTGGAAAGTCATCCTTACCTGGCAACGCCAGCGAAAGTGGCGATTTTATCGAAACCGTTGCCGCTGGCGGCGCAACGCCAGTGGCAAAGCCAGTTGCCGGGTATTGCTGACAATTGCCCGGCAATCGTCCGTTTACTGGGCGATATGTCACCGACTTACGATGCAGCCGCCTGGAACCGTCTGGCGAAGTGTTATCGGGAGACGCTACCTGGTGTGGCGTTGTATGCATGGCTTCAGGCAGAAAAACGGCAACCGAACGCGTGGCAACATCGCGCGGTGGCCTATCAGGCGTATCAGGTTGAAGACTACGCCACCGCACTGGCGGCCTGGCAGAAAATCAGTCTTCACGACATGAGCAATGAAGATCTGCTCGCTGCCGCCAATACCGCCCAGGCGGCTGGAAATGGCACGGCTCGCGATCGCTGGCTTCAGCAGGCAGAACAACGCGGGCTGGGCAACAATGCTCAGTATTGGTGGCTACATGCACAACGTTATATTCCTGCTCAGCCAGAACTTGCACTGAACGATCTCACTCGCTCAATTAACATTGCGCCTTCAGCTAACGCTTACGTTGCGCGGGCGACGATTTATCGGCAACGTCATAATGTCTCAGCGGCAGTGAGCGATTTGCGCGCCGCTCTGGAACTGGAACCGAATAACAGCAATACCCAGGCGGCGCTCGGTTACGCCTTGTGGGATAGCGGCGATATCGCGCAGTCGCGGGAGATGCTGGAACAGGCGCATAAAGGGCTACCGGACGATCCGGCACTCATCAGACAACTGGCTTACGTGAATCAGCGTCTGGATGATATGCCTGCGACGCAACACTACGCCCGGCTGGTGATTGATGACATTGATAACCAGGCGCTGATTACACCGCTGACACCGGAACAAAATCAGCAACGCTTCAATTTCCGTCGTCTGCATGAGGACGTCGGTCGCCGCTGGACGTTCAGTTTCGATTCCTCCATCGGCTTGCGTTCCGGCGCGATGAGTTCAGCTAGCAATAACGTCGGTGGCGCTGCGCCAGGTAAAAGCTATCGTAGCTACGGACAACTGGAAGCCGAATACCGCATCGGGCGCAATATACTGCTGGAAGGCGACCTGCTTTCGGTTTACAGCCGTGTGTTTGCCGATACCGGAGAAAACGGTGTAGTGATGCCGGTGAAAAATCCGATGTCCGGCACCGGCCTGCGCTGGAAGCCGCTGCGCGATCAGATCTTTTTCCTTGCCGTTGAACAGCAGTTCCCGCTGAATGGGCAAAATGGCACCTCCGACACCATGCTGCGTGCCAGCGCCTCGTTCTTTAACGGCGGTAAATACAGCGATGAGTGGCACCCGAACGGTTCAGGCTGGTTTGCCCAAAACCTGTATCTCGATGCGGCGCAATATGTCCGCCAGGATATTCAGGCGTGGACGGCTGATTACCGTGTGAGCTGGCATCAGAAAGTCGCGAACGGGCAGACAATCGAACCTTACGCTCACATACAGGATAACGGCTATCGTGATAAAGGCACTCAGGGCGCACAGCTTGGTGGCGTCGGCGTGCGCTGGAATATCTGGACCGGCGAGACGCATTACGATGCCTGGCCGCACAAAGTCAGTCTCGGCGTCGAATATCAGCATACCTTTAAGGTGATTAATCAACGTAGCGGGGAGCGCAACAACGCGTTTCTCACCATTGGAGTGCACTGGTAAATGCGTAAGTTCATTTTCGTATTGCTGACACTGCTCCTGGTCAGCCCTTTTTCCTTTGCAATGAAAGGTATTATCTGGCAACCGCAAAACCGTGACAGTCAGGTCACCGACGCCCAGTGGCAGGGACTGATGAGTCAGTTGCGTCTCCAGGGCTTCGACACCCTGATTCTGCAATGGACTCGTTATGGCGATGCATTCACCCAGCCAGAACAGCGCGCGTTATTGTTTAAGCGTGCCGCAGCAGCGCAACAGGCTGGTCTGAAGCTGATTGTTGGTCTGAACGCCGATCCGGAATTTTTTCTGCATCAGAAGCAGTCATCTGCAGCGCTGGAAAGCTACCTTAATCGCCTGCTGGCCGCCGATCTCCAGCAAGCCAGATTATGGCGTGCCGCGCCTGGCGTAACGCCGGATGGCTGGTACATCAGTGCGGAAATTGACGATCTGAACTGGCGCAGTGAAGCCGCCCGACAACCTTTACTAAAATGGTTAAACAATACGCAGCGACTGATTAGCGATGTTTCAGCAAAACCGGTTTATATCAGTAGCTTTTTCGCTGGCAATATGTCGCCCGATGGCTATCGGCAACTGCTGGAACAAGTTAGAACGACAGGCGTTAATGTCTGGGTACAGGATGGCGGCGGCGTTGATAAACTCACCGCCGAACAGCGTGACCGTTATCTGCAAGCCAGCGCAGATTGCCAAACTGCCTCACCCGCCAGCGGCATTGTTTATGAGTTGTTTGTCGCGGGCAAAGGTAAAACGTTTGCAGCTAAACCAAAACCGAATGCGGAGATCGCCTCGCTACTAGCAAAACGTTCCGCCTGTGGCAAAGACGCACTCTATTTCTCTCTGCGCTATTTGCCCGTCGCGCGTGGCATCCTCGAGTATTAATTGTTTAAGGGAGCAACTTTGCTTGCTCCCTTCCTTTTCACTTGCCTGATCAGAATCCTGTCTGTATTAATTCTCAGTTTTCAACGCATTTTATGCGTCTGACGTTTTTCAATTATTTAACCAAACCGCGATCAAAAAGTGATAGTGTAATTTGCGAAAGAGGAGGCGTTAAAGGAAGAATATAGGTGAAACTAATTTCATCGACTAACTGTTTGTTCTGGAGGTCTTCATTCTCCTACCGGTCAATAGATAACCGGAAGGTTTTAAACTGCTGTTTGTCATGAAACTTCAAAGCTCATTCTTTCATACGTTATCTTTTAATTATCTGCCCTCCAATCAAATATTCTTATCAGCGGTTACACCATTATATTCACAATAAACATCATTACCCGCTTTACCATTTGTCACCACATGATAGTTGCCATCAGATCTTGCAATGCTTCGGCTCAGGATTACGCTTGCGACGATTTAGCACTTTCCAGATATTCCCGTACATAACACAAATAAGCGGCGTAACCACTACTCAGAGGGATTATATAATCATATTTATACCGCTATATAACTTTTAAATAAGAACAATTATTCATCAAGCGCATTAATATCAGCATATTCCTTTACACAGGAATAAAACCTTTTATTTAATAAACAAAGAGAGTCAATGATGAGTAAAATTACAGGCGTTTTAGTTGACAACCATATCTATGATATTAAAAATGATATGACGAATGGTTACCATTTCCCTAACTGCTTGTTTCCAGGTGCCACCTTTAAGATGGTCATTGATAATGACCCGGTTAATAATGGCAAGGTAAAATGGAGCTGTAGCACTGATGCAGACAATAATGTTCTGGCGATCAGTCAGGATGGCACAGTAACTTTTCCTGACGTTGACGAAAAGTGCATCGGGAATATTTTTGCCATTTTCGCTACTGATAAATCAACGAACAAATCTGCCGGTATTTATATTTTTACCGTGAAGCGTTTTTTCAAATACAGCATTGAAGCTTATGATTCAGTTAAAGATATTTTACCGTGGGTTAAAAAAATGAACGGAGAATTTCCCGAAGCGCAGGATATCGATAGTTACGATTATAATGATCATGATTCAGGGCATATTATTAAGCGAGAAGTTAACGCAGGACTTTACCAGGAATGGGGCGATGTAGCTAATAGTGGATGGAAAACAAATAGTGAATGTGCGGGCATTTGTAGAATTTACGCTTTTAATAAAGAAGATAATATTTATTATTGGCTTAAAAATGATGGGGTCAGACAGGAATTGAGCGTGGGTTTCACCGCTCAGGCAGTTGCATCCTACGGTGAATCCATCGCCTGATTGTGTTTTTGTCCACTATCATTTGTATTATTGTAGCGTAAACATTCACTGAAATTATAAAATTTAACTTACGTAAAACCACCTGTTCAGCGGGTGGTTCTCATATTTATCCACGATGTGGATGAAGTTTAAAAAACAAACAGACTTAAGAGTTTCTTGTTATATTGCTATAAACCATTTAATCACAAAATGCCGACAGTATTTCTTGCCTACAACTTTGTTATTGCTATTCAGAACACAAATATGGTAATCCCCTGCTCCACTTGCCAAAAAACATTTACCCGCAGTATAAAAAAGCAGCCCGTATAAACATACGAGCTGACGTATTTCATTAAACTCGAACGAAACTATTTTTAATGTGGTGCGCTTCGTGACAATAAGTTAATTACCAACACTCCGGCACAAATCAACATCATGCCTATAATGGCTGGAAGATCCAGCCGTTGGCCGAAAAATCCCCAGGACAGTAAACTAATCAGGACGATACCGACTCCTGACCAGATAGCATAAGCAATCCCTGTAGGAATATAAGCCAGCGTCTGAGCTAATAACCAGAATGATGTACAGTAACAAATAATTGTACCAACAGAGGGCCATAACCGTGTAAAACCCTCTGAAAACTTCATTAAGGTTGTACCAATAACCTCTGCAAGTATTGCACCACCAAGATAAATATAAGGGTTCATAGCATATTCATTCCTGTTAATACCGGAGAGAATTGTACTACAGTTCGAACTTAACTCACTGGTTCCCCCTGGTGCATTCATTGATGCTCTTCATCAGTGCTTCAGGGAATGGGCGGATGGGGATCCATAGAAATGGTGCGTAGATATGCTCACCTTACGTCTAATCATTTGACAGAGCACGCGAGGAAAATAGACGATATTTTTGGTAATGATGCCCCAAATACGTCCACTCTGAAATTATGAAGGAGGTAAAGAAGGTGTAACTGGTTGAATTGTAATGGCGCGCCCTGCAGGATTCGAACCTGCGGCCCACGACTTAGAAGGTCGTTGCTCTATCCAACTGAGCTAAGGGCGCATTGATACCACGATGTGCTGTAATCGCGTGAATTATACGGTCAACCCTTGCTGAGTCAATGGCTTTTGAACTGGTTGCTGAACAAGTGTACGGTCGTGTCTGATTTATCTCACTACGACGGCAAACCAACGGCGGTTATCATTATCGGCGTTAATCTGCCTGGTACAGAAGGTTTTACTTTTCAGAAAACGAAAACTGACAGCGCGCTACGCTTCTGACAAAATAGACGCATCCCCTTCGACCTACGTAACAGATGGAATCCTCTCTCTGATGGCAGCAAAGATTATTGACGGTAAAACGATTGCGCAGCAGGTGCGCTCTGAAGTTGCTCAAAAAGTTCAGGCACGCGTTGCGGCCGGACTGCGGGCGCCAGGACTGGCCGTTGTGCTGGTCGGCAGCAACCCTGCATCGCAAATTTATGTCGCAAGCAAACGCAAAGCTTGCGAAGAAGTCGGGTTCGTCTCCCGCTCCTATGACCTTCCTGAAACCACCAGCGAAGCAGAACTGCTTGAGCTTATCGATGCGCTGAATGCCGACAATACCATCGATGGTATTCTGGTGCAGTTGCCGCTTCCGGCGGGAATTGACTACGTCAAAGTACTGGAACGTATTCACCCGGACAAAGACGTAGACGGTTTCCATCCTTATAACGTTGGTCGTCTGTGCCAGCGTGCGCCGCGCCTGCGTCCTTGCACCCCGCGCGGTATCGTCACGCTGCTTGAGCGTTACAACATTGATACCTTTGGCCTTAATGCTGTGGTGATTGGTGCATCGAATATCGTCGGTCGCCCGATGAGCATGGAACTGCTACTGGCAGGTTGCACCACCACCGTGACTCACCGCTTCACCAAAAATCTGCGTCATCATGTGGAAAACGCCGATTTGTTGATCGTCGCCGTCGGCAAGCCAGGCTTTATTCCCGGTGACTGGATCAAAGAAGGCGCAATTGTGATTGATGTCGGTATCAACCGTCTGGAAAATGGCAAAGTTGTGGGCGACGTCGTGTTTGAAGAAGCGGCTAAGCGCGCCTCATACATTACGCCTGTTCCCGGCGGCGTTGGCCCAATGACGGTTGCCACGCTGATTGAAAACACGCTACAGGCGTGCGTTGAATATCATGATCCACAGGGTGAGTAACATGGCGACATTTTCTTTAGGTAAACATCCGCACGTTGAGCTGTGCGACTTGCTGAAACTGGAAGGCTGGAGCGAAAGCGGCGCGCAGGCGAAAATCGCGATTGCTGAAGGCCAGGTGAAAGTCGACGGCGCAGTTGAAACGCGCAAACGTTGCAAAATCGTCGCCGGTCAGACAGTGAGTTTTGCAGGTCACAGCGTACAGGTTGTTGCCTGACCCCATTCCGGCCTGCCTGTATGCAGGCCGATTCTCTTTTCAGACCTTTGCCCTCTTCGTTGCTTTCATTCATGCTGTTAGCATCAACATTTTGCCGAAGCAATCATCATGCCAACCGTTATTACCCACGCCGCCGTCCCCCTTTGTATTGGTTTAGGGTTGGGGTCGAAAATCATCCCGCCGCGTCTGTTATTTGCCGGAATCGTCCTGGCGATGCTGCCAGACGCCGACGTATTGTCGTCTAAATTTGGCGTTGCCTACGGCAATGTTTTTGGCCATCGCGGTTTTACTCATTCGCTGGTATTTGCGTTTGTTGTCCCGCTGTTATGCGTGCTTATTGGGCATCGATGGTTCAGGACGGGGCTGATTCGCTGCTGGCTATTTTTAACCGTATCGCTGCTATCACACAGCTTGCTGGATTCGGTAACCACTGGCGGCAAAGGTGTTGGCTGGTTGTGGCCGTGGTCAGAGGAACGATTTTTCGCCCCCTGGCAGGTGATTAAAGTCGCGCCGTTTGCGTTATCACGTTACACCACGCCATATGGGCATCAGGTGATTATTTCAGAGCTAATGTGGGTATGGCTACCAGGAATAATAGTGATGGGAATATTGTGGTGGAGCAGGCGTAAATTGCGCTGAGCGTATCCTCTCCCTTGCGGGAGAGGATAAGAGTGAGGGTGTTACTTACGACGCCAGGTGGTTCCTTGCGGACCATCTTCCAGCACGATCCCCATCTCGTTAAGACGATCACGCGCCGCATCCGCTGCCGCCCAGTCTTTGGCTTTACGAGCATCCAGACGCTGTTGAATTAACGCTTCAATCTCAGCCACTTCGCTGTCGTCTGCCTGTGCGCCGCTTTGCAGGAACGCCTCCGGTTCTTGCTCCAGCAGACCCAGCACGGCAGAGAGTTTACGCAGGTGAGACGCCATTGCGTTCGCCGCTGCCATATCTTCTGCTTTCAGACGGTTCACTTCACGCGCCATATCAAACAACACGGAATAGGCTTCCGGCGTGTTGAAGTCGTCATTCATCGCCTCGATAAAGCGCGCTTCAAACGCTTCGCCACCCGCAGGAGCAACGGTTTTGTCTGTGCCACGCAGCGCAGTGTAGAGACGTTCCAGCGCCGCACGCGCCTGTTTCAGGTTCTCTTCACTGTAGTTCAACTGGCTGCGATAGTGACCCGACATCAGGAAGTAACGCACGGTTTCGGCGTCGTAGTATTTCAGCACATCGCGCACGGTGAAGAAGTTACCCAGCGATTTGGACATCTTCTCGCGGTCAACCATCACCATGCCGGAGTGCATCCAGTAGTTGACGTATTGACCATCGTGCGCACAGGTGGACTGGGCAATTTCGTTCTCGTGGTGCGGGAACATCAGGTCAGAACCGCCGCCGTGGATATCAAAGTGATTACCCAACTGTTTGCAGTTCATTGCCGAACATTCAATGTGCCAGCCAGGACGACCCGCGCCCCACGGAGAAGGCCAGCTCGGTTCGCCCTCTTTCGACATCTTCCACAGCACGAAGTCCATCGGGTTGCGTTTGTCATCGACCACGTCAACGCGCGCGCCTGCCTGCAACTGGTCGAGATCCTGACGCGAGAGCACGCCGTAAGTTGGATCGGTCGGTACGTCGAACATCACGTCGCCGTTGTCCGCCACATAGGCGTGACCTTTAGCAATCAGTTGTTCAGTGAGTTCAATAATTTCTGCGATATGGTGCGTTGCACGCGGCTCCATGTCCGGGCGCAGGATATTCAAAGCATCGAAATCTTTGTGCATTTCAGCGATCATGCGATCCACCAGTGCCACAAAGCTTTCGCCGTTTTCATTGGCGCGTTTGATGATTTTGTCGTCGATATCGGTAATGTTGCGCACATACTTCAGCTTATAGCCGAGGAAACGCAGGTAACGCGCAACCACGTCAAAGGCGACAAAAGTACGCCCATGACCAATATGACAGAGATCGTAAACGGTGATTCCACACACGTACATGCCGACTTCCCCGGCGTGAATAGGCTTAAATTCCTCTTTTTGGCGTGTCAGAGTATTGAAGATTTTTAGCATCGAAGATTCCGTTTAGACATGTGTGGGTAATTGAGTTGCGTATAATACCCATATTTCCCGCGCGAATCAGCATACATTGCGAGATGATCCGATCGTGCGGTTATGCTATAACACCACCCTATATATGACCCGAACCGGGTTGAAGCACCAATCAAACGGAACAGGATGCAAAAATGGTTACTTTCCACACCAATCACGGCGATATTGTCATCAAAACTTTTGACGATAAAGCACCTGAAACAGTTAAAAACTTCCTGGACTACTGCCGCGAAGGTTTTTACAACAACACCATTTTCCACCGTGTTATCAACGGCTTTATGATTCAGGGCGGCGGTTTTGAACCGGGCATGAAGCAAAAAGCCACCAAAGAGCCAATCAAAAACGAAGCCAACAACGGTCTGAAAAACACCCGTGGTACGCTGGCAATGGCTCGTACTCAGGCTCCGCACTCTGCAACTGCCCAGTTCTTCATCAACGTGGTTGATAACGACTTCCTGAACTTCTCCGGCGAGAGCCTGCAAGGTTGGGGTTACTGCGTATTTGCCGAAGTGGTTGAAGGCATGGACGTAGTCGACAAAATCAAAGGTGTCGCAACCGGTCGTAGCGGTATGCACCAGGACGTGCCAAAAGAAGACGTTATCATTGAAAGCGTGACCGTTAGCGAGTAATCGTGGCGACACTCTTTATTGCAGATCTTCATCTCTGCGTGGAAGAACCGGCGATCACCGCCGGTTTTCTGCGTTTTTTAGCGGGAGAAGCCCGCAAGGCCGACGCGCTGTATATTCTTGGCGATCTGTTTGAAGCATGGATTGGCGACGATGATCCCAGCCCGTTTCATCGCCAGATGGCGGCGGCGATCAAAGCGGTATCCGACTCCGGCGTTCCCTGTTATTTCATTCATGGCAACCGTGATTTTCTGCTCGGCAAACGCTTTGCCCGTGAAAGCGGCATGACGTTATTGCCAGAAGAAAAAGTGCTCGAACTTTATGGCCGTCGGGTGCTGATTATGCATGGCGACACGCTGTGCACCGATGACGTCGGTTATCAGGCTTTTCGCGCCAAAGTCCACAAGCCCTGGTTGCAAACGCTATTCCTCGCCCTGCCGCTGTTTTTACGTAAACGTATTGCTGCGCGAATGCGCGCAAACAGTAAAGAAGCCAACAGCAGTAAATCGCTGGCGATCATGGACGTTAACCAAAACGCGGTGGTCAGTGCGATGGAAAAGCATCAGGTGCAATGGCTGATCCACGGGCATACGCATCGCCCGGCGGTGCATGAACTCATCGCCAATGCGCAACCTGCTTTCCGCGTCGTGCTGGGAGCCTGGCATACCGAAGGTTCGATGGTGAAAGTCACGGCAGATGACGTTGAGCTAATCCATTTTCCTTTCTGACCGCGAATGAACAGATTCTGAAAAAGCGCCAGACTACCGCAACCTGTATATCTTTTTCTGAGTCAGCAAGGTAATAAGTCCCTGAGTGAAATAACAACAGGGAATATTATTATGCGACGCTGCAACGGATTTTTGATTTCTGGCATCGCCCTTACGGCAGGAGCGCCTCTGTGTATTAGCTGGTTTGGCCTTGTCGGCTTCTATTTTGGCGTATTGTCACTGGTAGTTGCAGCGGTCATTTCGTGGATAGTCTATTTCTGGCTCATTTACTTAGTACTCACCCGCCCCCATAACCAACGTTTTGTCGAAAGATTTGTATTGATTGTCGGTATTTGCTTTTTTCCGTGGAGCATTGTGCTGATATGGGCATTCTTTGCCAGTTCATCCAGAGCGCATAATCAACACGCAGATCAGATTAAAAACTCAACAAATGACGGTTAATCCCGCCTACGCAACCGTTTTCCTTGCTCTCTTTCCGTGCTATTCTCTGTGCCCTCTAAAGCCGAGAGTTGTGCACCACAGGAGTTTTAAGACGCATGTCTTCCCGCAATAATCCGGCGCGTGTCGCCATCGTGATGGGGTCCAAAAGCGACTGGGCTACCATGCAGTTCGCCGCCGAAATCTTCGAAATCCTGAATGTCCCGCACCACGTAGAAGTGGTATCTGCTCACCGCACCCCTGATAAACTGTTCAGCTTCGCTGAAAGCGCCGAAGAGAACGGTTATCAGGTGATTATTGCGGGCGCTGGCGGCGCAGCGCACCTGCCAGGCATGATTGCCGCAAAAACGCTGGTGCCGGTGCTGGGCGTACCAGTACAGAGCGCCGCACTGAGCGGTGTCGATAGCCTCTACTCCATCGTGCAAATGCCGCGCGGCATTCCGGTGGGTACGCTGGCGATTGGTAAAGCGGGCGCGGCAAACGCGGCGTTACTGGCAGCACAAATTCTTGCTACTCATGATAAAGAACTGCACCAGCGTCTGAATGACTGGCGCAAAGCCCAGACCGACGAAGTACTGGAAAACCCGGACCCGCGAGGTGCGGCATGAAACAGGTTTGCGTCCTCGGTAACGGGCAGTTAGGCCGTATGTTGCGCCAGGCAGGCGAACCGTTAGGCATTGCTGTCTGGCCGGTCGGGCTGGACGCTGAACCGGCGGCGGTGCCTTTTCAACAAAGCGTGATTACCGCTGAGATCGAACGCTGGCCAGAAACCGCATTAACTCGCGAGCTGGCGCGCCATCCGGCCTTTGTGAACCGCGATGTATTCCCGATTATTGCCGATCGCCTGACTCAGAAGCAGCTTTTCGACAAACTTCACCTACCGACCGCGCCGTGGCAGTTACTTGCCGATCGCAGCGAGTGGCCTGCGGTGTTTGATCGTTTAGGTGAGCTGGCGATTGTTAAGCGTCGTATTGGTGGCTATGACGGTCGCGGTCAATGGTGTTTACGCGCCGATGAAACCGAACAGTTACCGGCTGAATGCTACGGCGAATGTATTGTCGAGCAGGGCATTAACTTCTCTGGCGAAGTGTCACTGGTTGGCGCGCGCGGCTTTGATGGCAGCACAGTGTTTTATCCGCTGACGCACAACCTGCATCAGGACGGTATTTTACGCACCAGCGTGGCTTTCCCGCAGGCCAATGCACCGCAGCAGGCGCAGGCCGAAGAAATGCTGTCAGCGATTATGCAGGAACTGGGTTATGTCGGTGTGATGGCGATGGAGTGTTTTGTCACCCCGCAAGGTCTGTTGATCAACGAACTGGCTCCGCGTGTGCATAACAGCGGTCACTGGACGCAAAACGGTGCCAGCATCAGCCAGTTTGAGCTGCACCTGCGGGCGATTACCGATCTGCCGTTACCGCAACCGGTGGTTAATAGCCCGTCGGTGATGATCAACCTGATTGGTAGCGATGTGAACTATGACTGGCTGAAACTGCCGCTGGTGCATCTGCACTGGTACGACAAAGAAGTACGCCCAGGTCGTAAAGTGGGGCATCTGAATTTGACCGACAGCGACACATCGCGTCTGACCGCGACGCTGGAAGCATTAATCCCACTGCTGCCGCCGGAGTATGCCAGCGGCGTGATTTGGGCGCAGAGTAAGTTCAGTTAACCTGGTGCTCATATTCTTGCCGGATGCGGCGTGAACGCCTTATCCGGCCTACCGATCCGGCACCAATTGTAGGCCTGATAAGATGCGCCGGCATCGCATCAGGTATCGTGCGCCAATTGCCGGATGCGGCGGGAACGCCTTATCCGGCCTACCGATCCGGCACCAATTGTAGGCCTGATAAGATGCGCCGGCATCGCATCAGGCATCGTGCGCCAATTGCCGGATGCGGCGGGAACGCCTTATCCGGCCTACCGATCCGGCACCAATTGTAGGCCTGATAAGATGCGCCGGCATCGCAGCAGGTATCGTGCGCCAATTGCCGGATGCGGCGGGAACGCCTTATCCGGCCTACCGATCCGGCACCAATTGTAGGCCTGATAAGATGCGTCAAGCATCGCATCAGGCACAAATGCCTACGACGACAACGAAATACAGGTTCCCGCCTCGCCCGCCAGCGTCTCTTCAATTCGCGATAACGCACCAATCCACGCGGGTTTACCACGGCTTCTGACATAACCACTCACCGCCGTCACCTTCGGCCCCATCGAACCATCGGCTTTGGCAAATGGCGCTAACTCATCCGGTGTGGCATGGCGAATGGCGCGTTGCTGTGGCGTTCCCCAGTTTTCATATACCGCATCAGCATCGGTGAGGATCACCAGCCCATCGGCATTAATCTGCCTGGCGAGCAACGCAGCGGCGAGATCTTTATCAATCACCGCTTCACTCCCAGCTCCGTCATCCGTCACCGGAACACCGCCGCCGCCACTACAAATCACCACATGCCCCTCTTTGAGCAACAACTCAATGGCTTCGCTGTCGAGAATTTTACGCGGTTGTGGAGATGCCACCACCCGGCGCAAGTATTTACCGTCGCGTTTCATCTGCCAGCCATATGCCGTTTCCAGCGACTCTTGCTCTTCCGGCTGATAAACCGGACCGATAAACTTCTCTGGCTGCGAAAATGCCGGATCATCAGGTGAAACTTCAATGCGCGTCAGCACCGTCGTCACCGGTGGCATCTGCGGCTGTGCGCTCAAACTCTGCGCCAGCATATAGCCAATCATCCCCTGGCTTTCCGCCACCAGCACATCCAGCGGATACGGTTCCACCTCTTTCCACGCCAGATTCTGTAACGCCAGCAGCCCCACCTGCGGCCCGTTGCCGTGAACAATCGCCAGCCGATAAGAACGCGCCAGACGTGCCAGCGCGGGTACAGCACTGGCAATATTGCGATATTGATTTTCTGCCGTCAGCGCCTCACCGCGCTGGAGTAAGGCGTTGCCCCCAAGAGCTACAACCAGTGTTTTCATGGTGTTCCTTGTAATAATTGTTGACCAAGCCAGAACCCCAGCAGCGTATCTGCCCCTGACGTATGCCCCAGCGCCAACAGCGAATCAATCGCTGCTTCGATACGTTTCGGGCAACTCAGAGCATGAACAAAGTGCAAGAGTGGCGAGGCGAAATAGCCTTGGGCGGCGTAACGCAAATAACTAACGCTCACCGCCGTGGTAACGTGTTGAAGATTGTCGGAACAGGCAAAAAACGGGCGACCGGAGCGCGCATCTAAAGCGCCATAATACCAGGCCGCCAGCAGCATTCCGCTCAGCATGTCATCATGACTTGGCGTTAATCCCGGACCTTTGCCCAGCCAGTGCCGCCAGTCGGTCTTAACGCCATTGAGTGCGGTCTGAAAACAGTGACGAAACTGGCGCAATTCAGCGGGTAGCGGATCGCTTAGCGCCAACACCAGTGGCCCAAAAAGCCCGGTTTCCTCCGCGCGTTGCATCCATGCAGCGGCAAGCGGTTGAGGATGCGCAGGCGGCGTAATACGTAGCAAACAATAACGCTGTGGCTGTTTAACCGTAAAACGCCCGAGGCAAATCCCTTGAGCCACAACTTGCGGTCGTTCATTGCCACGTAATCCACCGCATAACGCATCGAATTGCGCGCGGCGAAGCACCCATCCTCCGGGGCCGAAACCACTTCCCTGACGATGCAGCGTTAACAGTTCGCCGCTTTCCGTCAGCAGATTAATCGCCCGCCGCCAGACGCCCGCTAACCGCCAGGACTGGCGATAGTCTGGTGCGCTACGACTGGCAAGCAGAGGATGGATGATCGTCATCGCGCGTTCCTCAACCAATACCCATACTTTCAGCCAGGGCTTCCAGCGCCTGTTCAAAGCAGGCCAGCGGTGCCCGTACAGTGCCTGCCCCAATCTGCCCGATCCCCGCTTCTTTATGGGCGATACCAGTATTGATGAGCGGCGTAATGCCGGTTTCCACAACGCGACGAATATCCAGCCCCAGACATGCGCCCTGGAAATCCCAGCCGGGGATCGGCAACTGCATATTGCGTTCAAGGAAGATTTCCGCCATCTCTTCAGATACCGTTCTTGCAGCCTCCACGCCACCCGCACCGACAAAGCGCGTTACGCCTGGGGCGGCGATCATTGCCGCTCCACCGATACCAAAGGTTTCGGTAATCGCGCTATCGCCCATATCCGGATTCGCCTGCTCCTGCGAGAAGCCGGAGAAAAACAGACCTTGTGGAGTGTTAACTGGCGCAGTAAACCAGCGATCGCCCAGACCGCTTACCCGAATCCCAAACATATTGCCGTTGCGGGTCATTGCCGTAACGATGCTGCCCGCGCGGATCATCGCACCTGCATCCATCGCCGCCTTGCAATAGGCCATCGCGAGATTGAGGAAGAACTGATCGGTCACGCTAAGGAAGTCCATCACCTCCGCGATTTGCTGTTTATCGTGATCGAGACGGGCGATTTGCGGTGCCAGCGCACGCATCAACTGTGCTGAGGAAGCAATGTTGCGTTGATGGAACTCATCGCCCATCGTAATGCCCTGCGCCATCATCGCGGTGAGATCGATACCATGCTCCATGCGCCCCAGCGCGGCGCTTAATACTGGCATCAACACATCGCGCATCCAGCGATGGCGAGTCAGAACATCTTCGCCATAGGCACCGAAACGCATCACTTTGCCGATACCTTCGTTGAGGTTGCAATACGCCCGGTTACCGTCGGTCACATTCTCAACCACCAGCATCGGCATACTGGCAGAGGTAATACCGCCCATTGGCCCGACAGCATTCACATGGTGGCAAGGAATGAAGTTCACTTCCCCCTGCTCCAGCATCGCCAAAGCCTGCGCTTCATCTTTTGCCCAGCCTTCAAACAGACATGCGCCCACGCACGCTCCTTTCATTGGCCCGGTCATCTCCTGCCAGCGCATCGGTGGCCCGGCGTGAAGCAGTGTTTTACCCTGATTTAACGCGCTAATGAGTGAAGAAGCCGGTTGCACATCCAGCCAGTGTGGACGAGCGCGACGAATTTGTTCGATAACCGCAGTATTGGCTTGCGCCACTGATGTAAACATGGGAACCCCTTATTGCAAACGTTCTAATAAACGAGCCAGTTTTTTATTGCCGCCAGCGACTGGCACCCATTGGTAATGCACTACCGGTTTGCTGGCACTTTGAAGATCCAGCGCAAAACTGCGTAACCCGGCGTTAATCACAGCGACGTTTTTCAGTAATGATGGAGTGTATTTATGCGTGGCTGGCGAAAGCGGATGAATCAGCGCCGCCGCCAGCAACGCGGCTTCAGGCAGTGAACTGACCACCGCGATCCCCGCATCTTCCAGTGTGGCAATTTGTTGCGAACGGCATTGCGGGTCACGTTCAGTACCCGTCACCGTGGCAATGGCATACAGAGGTTGACTATCTGGACGGGCGTCACAGGCTTGTTGCCATGCGCTTACCAGCGATGCGGCAGGATCGGCAGTCGCACCAAAACCAATCACCACATCGAGTAGCAATACACGCACTTGTGGTTTAGCACCGAGATCGGCAATCAACAGATTACGTAACGTCGGGTCGATCATCGGATGGGGACGCCCGACGGTGTAGAAATCATCGCCCAGATCGAGGATCTGGTGACCATCAGCGTCCAGCATCATGCCGTGATGATGGGCATCGTCGGCTGGCACGCCCAGATGTCCGGCGAGTAATCCCGCCGCTTCGGCTGCCAGCGTACCGCCGGTATACAAGCCGCAAATAAATCCACTGCTGGCCGGAGCTATCGCGTTACGTCGCGCTGTAACGCGTGAAAGCAGGCAAGCCAGACGCGCGGCATCATCCAGCGAGGAGGCAAACCACACATTCTCGTCACGAGTCGCCGTCGGGGTATAACCTAAAAACAGCGCCACCGTCGGTTTGCCGGTTACTTTCATGGCATTAACAATTTTCAGGCGCACGGCTTCGGCTGGCGGTTTTGAGACAAACGCCAGCACTTCGCTTTTCTCGTCTGCACTGAGCATTTCCAGCGCCGTCAGCGCACTGATGCCGCCCACTTCACGGCTGAGATCGCGCCCGCCCAGACCAATTGCGTGGGAGATCCCCTCCCCTGCCAGCGCAATCTGCGAGCACAATTCCTGGATCCCTGTACCAGAAGCGCCAATGACACCAATATTGCCTTCCGGCATCACATTAGCGAAAGCCAGCGGCGTAGAGGCAATCATCGACGTACCGCAATCCGGTCCCATCACCAGCAAGCCTTTTTCCCGCGCATGAGTTTTGAGTTGGATTTCGTCTTCCAGCGTGACGTTATCGGAGAACATCATCACGTTGAGGTTGCGATCCAGCGCCTGATTAGCCAGTTCCGCCGCGTACTCACCCGCCACTGAAATCAGCGCCAGATTAGCGTCGGGTAATTTCTGACAGGCGCTATCCCAGCGGCGCACCTGCGTTAACGCCTGGCTGCTGACCGTCCCCTGCGCCAGTTGCTTTAACGCCTCTTCAAGCTGCTGCATAATCGCCTGCGCGATCCCCGCATCCGCCGCTTCGCTACGAATTGCCACGCAAATATCGTTCGGCGTAGCGTTATTAAAATCGTCATGCCAGAAACCTGTAGTCTCTAATAACGCTTTATTAGCGGGCGTACCCATCATTACGGAAACATCATCAACATTTTCTGATTCGCTGAGTTTTCGTGAAATAATCATTAAACTGACCGAATCCTGAAAACACCCTTTTTTAATAAAGGCGTGGATCATAACAACTCCTTAAAAATTGCACCCATGGCAATTGCACGAGCAGTATTAATGTGTCAATTACGGTATCGTCGGTCGATGGTAAATAAGGTGATAAACATCACACAGAGATTATTAGTAAAATAAATCAAATAACCGCCAGAGCATTACGTGTTATTTTTTAACAAGCGACGTAATTTTAAAAATCAGATTAAAAACAGGCGGATTATCAAATAAATTCTAACTATATTTTTTTGCCTGTCTGGATCACATAATCCAGATATTTTCCCTGTATGTTAATTGCAGTCATGCTTCACACCGTCGTTAAAAAGGAAGACAGATGAAAATCAGTCGGGAAACACTCCACCAGCTAATTGAGAATAAACTCTGCCTGGCTGGGTTAAAACGTGAGCACGCTGCAACCGTTGCTGAAGTATTGGTTTACGCCGATGCCAGAGGGATCCACTCTCATGGCGCGGTACGCGTGGAATACTACGCAGAACGCATTTCAAAAGGCGGCACTAACCGCGAACCGGCATTCCGTCTTGAGGAGACAGGGCCGTGCTCGGCAATTTTACATGCCGACAATGCCGCCGGGCAGGTTGCCGCAAAAATGGCTATGGAACATGCCATCAAAACCGCCCAACAAAATGGCGTTGCCGTGGTCGGCATTAGCCGGATGGGGCACAGCGGTGCAATCTCTTATTTTGTGCAGCAGGCAGCTCACGCCGGATTAATTGGCATTTCGATGTGTCAGTCCGATCCCATGGTGGTGCCATTTGGCGGGGCGGAAATTTACTACGGTACTAACCCGCTGGCCTTTGCCGCGCCGGGAGAAAGTGACGAGATCCTTACCTTTGATATGGCGACTACCGTACAAGCATGGGGGAAAGTACTCGACGCGCGCTCGCGCAATATGTCTATTCCGGAGACCTGGGCGGTCGATAAAAACGGAGCACCAACAGCCGATCCATTCTCGGTTAACGCCCTGCTGCCCGCTGCCGGACCGAAAGGTTATGGCCTGATGATGATGATTGATCTGCTTTCAGGCGTGTTACTCGGTTTACCGTTCGGGCGTCAGGTCAGTTCAATGTATGACGATTTACACGCCGGACGTAATTTGGGGCAATTACATCTGGTAATTAATCCTGACTTTTTCTCCTCCAGCGAATTATTCCGACAACATCTTAGCCAGACCATGTGCGAATTAAATGCCATTACCCCCGCGCCCGGTTTTAGCCAGGTTTATTATCCCGGACAGGATCAAGATATTAAACAACGCAAAGCCGCCGTCGAAGGTATCGAGATTGTTGATGATATTTACCAGTATTTAATTTCCGACGCGCTTTATAACACGTCATATGAAACGAAAAATCCCTTTGCACAATAATAATTGAGACAGGACTTTCCTATGATCACACATTTTCGCCAGGCCATAGAAGAAACGCTGCCCTGGCTTTCCTCTTTTGGCGCAGACCCAACGGGTGGAATGACCCGTTTACTTTATTCGCCGGAATGGCTGGAAACCCAGCAACAATTCAAAAAAAGAATGGCCGTCAGCGGGCTGGAAACACATTTCGACAAAGTGGGGAATTTATACGGCCGCCTGAGCGGCACCGAATACCCACAGGAAGTGGTTCTGAGCGGTTCGCATATCGATACCGTTGTTAACGGCGGTAACCTTGACGGGCAATTCGGCGCACTGGCGGCGTGGCTGGCAATTGACTGGCTGAAAACGCAATACGGCGCGCCGCTGCGTACAGTCGAAGTGGTGGCGATGGCAGAAGAAGAAGGCAGCCGCTTCCCATATGTCTTCTGGGGCAGTAAAAACATTTTCGGTCTGGCGAATCCTGACGATGTGCGGAATATCTGTGATGCCAAAGGCAACAGCTTCCTTGATGCGATGCTCGCCTGCGGATTTGTCCTGCCGAACGCGCCGCTACCACCACGCGAGGACATCAAAGCCTTTGTCGAACTGCATATTGAACAAGGCTGTGTGCTGGAAAGTAATGGTCAATCAATTGGCATCGTGAATGCAATTGTCGGGCAACGTCGCTACACGATGACGCTGAACGGCGAATCAAACCATGCAGGCACCACGCCGATGGGCTATCGTCGTGATACGGTCTACGCGTTCAGTCGCATTTGCAATCAAGCGGTTGAAAAAGCGAAAAAGATGGGCGATCCGCTGGTGCTCACCTTTGGCAAGGTGGAGCCGCGCCCGAATACAGTGAATGTGGTGCCGGGGAAAACCACTTTCACTATTGATTGTCGCCATACTGACGCCGCCGTGTTGCGTGATTTCACCCAACGGTTAGAAAACGACATGCGGGCGATTTGCGATGAAATGGATATCGGTATTGATATCGATTTATGGATGGATGAAGAACCCGTGCCAATGAACAAAGAACTGGTCGCCACCCTGACGGAGCTGTGCAAGAAGGAAGCCCTGAACTATCGGGTAATGCACAGCGGTGCCGGACACGACGCGCAAATTTTCGCGCCTCGCGTGCCGACCTGCATGATTTTCATTCCCAGCATTAACGGGATCAGCCATAACCCGGCGGAACGCACCAATATTAACGACCTTGCCGAAGGGGTCAAAACGTTGGCACTCATGCTTTATCAACTTGCCTGGCAGAAATAAGGAGTCATAAATGGGATATTTAAATAACGTCACGGGTTACCGCGATGATTTACTGGCTAACCGCGCGATTGTGAAACACGGTAATTTCGCACTGTTAACCCCAGACGGCCTGGTGAAAAATATTATTCCGGGCTTTGAAAATTGTGACTCGACGATCCTGTCTACACCAAAGCTGGGCGCTACGTTTGTCGATTATCTGGTCACGCTGCATCAAAACGGCGGTAATCAGCAGGGTTTCGGCGGCGATGGGATAGAAACTTTCCTGTATGTGATTTCTGGAAATATCACTGCCGAAGCTGAAGGGAAAAAATTTGACTTAAGCGAAGGTGGGTATCTGTATTGCCCGCCAGGTTCCTTAATGACGTTTGTTAATTCCCAGACCGAAGACAGCCAAATCTTCTTATATAAGCGCCGTTATATTCCGGTAGAAGGCCATGCGCCGTGGCTGGTTTCTGGCAATGCAAATGAACTGGAACGTATTCACTATGAAGGTATGGACGATGTGATCCTGCTGGACTTCCTGCCAAAAGAGTTAGGCTTTGATATGAACATGCATATCCTCTCTTTTGCGCCAGGTGCCAGCCACGGTTATATCGAAACCCACGTTCAGGAACACGGTGCCTATATTCTTTCCGGTCAGGGGGTTTATAACCTCGACAATAACTGGATCCCAGTGAAAAAAGGCGATTACATCTTTATGGGCGCATATTCCTTGCAAGCCGGTTATAGCGTAGGGCGCGGTGAAGCGTTTAGTTATATTTATTCGAAAGATTGCAACCGCGACGTTGAGATTTAATTAATACCACTCTCGCTGAGATTTTTATTTTAGCTATGTTGGATTTCGCCACGGTTTATACCGTGGCTTTTTTTTCGCAACATTACCTGATGCGCTTCACTTATCAGGCCTACATGATAATTTTCGCGATTTCCAGGACGGAACCGGCATACACAACACGCACGTTGTCAGTAATCTGAACGGATGCGATATGAACCGCATCCACTTTATTAAGGTAAGAATCAGAGTTTAATTCCCTGACCTATTTTAATGGCACAGGCAATATTCCGCGCGCTGTTAAAGAGATTGGTTTCACCACTGGCAAGCACTTCGGCTAAAGGTGCCAGCCGCGGCAGTATACTGAAAACAGCGTCGATACCATATTGATGCACCACTTCCACGCCATCACCCAATACGCCAGCAATCCCAATCACCGGGACATTTAATTTCTTCGCCACTGACGCCACACCCAGCGGCGCTTTACCGCCTGCCGTTTGTGAGTCAATGCGCCCCTCACCGGTGATCACCAGCGCCGCACCTTGCACCGCCTGCGCAAGATTGACCGCATTTAACACAATATCAATACCCGGTTTGATATCCGCATTGAGAAACACTGCCGCCGCAATGCCCATTCCGCCCGCTGCGCCGCCACCTGCCATCTGGCAGACGTTAATTTCAGTTTGCTGTTGTAAAACACGGGCGTAATTTTGCAGCCCCTGCTCCAGCTCTTCGACCATTTCCGGCGTTGCCCCCTTTTGTGGGCCAAACACCGTAGCCGCACCGCGTGCCCCTACCAGCGGGTTATCGACATCGCACGCGACTTCGATATGGCAGCTCACCAGACGCGGATCGCGCTCCTCTATCTCAATGCTTGCCACACGGGCTAAATTACCGCCATTTGCCGCCAGCACCAGACCATCAGCATCGAGAAAACGCACACCGAGTGCCTGCGCCATGCCCATGCCGCCGTCTACCGTCGCGCTGCCGCCAATGCCGAGAATAATATGACGAATGCTGTTATCAAGCGCATGGCGAATTAACTCACCGGTGCCATAACTTGACGCCAGTAGCGGATTACGCTTTTCAGGTGCGACCAGCATCAGGCCACTTGCCGCCGCCATCTCGATCACCGCCGTTTTCCCATCCCCAGTAATGCCATAAAAAGCATTCACTTTTTCGCCCATCGGTCCACAGACTTCATGCGTCACGATTTTGCCGCCCGTCGCAGCAACCATCGCATCAACCGTCCCCTCTCCACCATCCGCTATCGGCAAACAGATATAGTGCGCATCGGGAAAGAGGGTCGAAAATCCAGCTTTAATTGCCTGACAACATTTTTCTGCACTTAAGCTCTCTTTAAAAGAGTCTGGCGCAATGACAATTTTCATTATTAATCCTTTTTCAACAAATTATTCGATGCGTTCCCACGGAATTAGATTATCCATAAGAACAGCCAGTAAAATTCCGACCAGTAGGCCGTTACTGAGTAGAGGACGAAGCGTTAATGGAAGATCTTGCAGATACACAGGCGGTAATGCCATTAAAAATATGCCGATAAATAACGGCAATGCGAGGCGATAAATATTGCGAGCGGTAAAAGTTATTTGCTGGCTAAATACCAGAGCAGAAAAGAGCAGCGGTAGATAAGAAACCAGCATAACCGCGCTACTCACCGGTAATGGAATACTACAGAACAGTCGTGTAAGTGCAGGAATCAGCGCCACCAGCAAACAAATAACGCTGCCATAAATAAACGAGCGTCGCGAGTAATCGCCGGTCTGGGTTAATAAACCAATTGATGAAACAAACGGCGAGAATGGAATTACCGACAACGGTACGGTTATCAAGGTCATAAATCCGGTCACCACAAAGCTGCGACGATAACGCGCATTCCCCGCGCCCTGTTGCGGATAAAAAACATCTGTACCGCGAATCGCACCGTAGGTATTACTGATATTAACCAGACCGGTAATCACCGCCGTCAGAATAATTCCCGGTGACAACGTGCCACCACTGCCGAGCGGGAACCACTGCCAGTGCAACTCACCGGAAAGCGAATGCGAGGACGAAAAGCAAAAATGCCATAACAACCACCCGGTTATCGTGCCGACCAGCAAGCCGTAACGGGCAAAACGTTGCGGCAGAAAGATAATCATCGCCAGCACCAGGCACATTACCGCCACCGAGAGCGCGAACGGCGGTAACTGAATTTTAAAATCAGGATCGGCTATGCCAAACGGCAGCCCGAGCATACCTTTAAAAAAGATGCTGGTCAGTTGTGCGCCAAGCATCAGCATAAACAGCACCATCACCGTCGGGGTAAATAACCGCGCCAGGCGATGACCTAAGCCACTAACACCAATCATTATTGTCAGTACGCCGGAGAGCGCAATTCCCACCGCCAGACTGGTGGCGATATCGTTGATCGGTGTACCGCGCGACGCTTCTCCGAGGGTGATGGTGAGGATGGTTCCCCACCACAGGCCCCCCGGCCCTTCCATAATTGCGCGACGATGACCGCAGAATGCCTGAGCAAAACAGGCCAGCGCGGTAGAGAGAAAAGCATATTGGGTGAGCGTAAGCAGGCTACTTTGCGGCAACTGAAAAGCCGAAAGCAACGTAGGAGGAACCACAACGGTGTTGCAAAAAATAAAGAAAAACCACTGAAACCCTGATAACAGGCTTTCGCGGCTGACTACAAAATTGAACATAAACACACCTTAACCGGAGAATGCCCGCACGCGGCGGGCATTGCAGGGGCCAGATTACTGCTGATGTTTAAGGATAAATTGACCTTTAGGCGCAACAGGGAAGCCCTGTTCGATGTCGTAAATCACATCACCACGTAAGATAGTTTTCGTGATACGCGCGCCAATGGTACGGCCAACATACGGGCTGACTTTGTGGCGATATTCCAAATCGTCATTGGTAAGAACATAGCTGCTATTCGGCTGAATGAAGACGAAGTCGGCATCTTTTCCTGGGGCGATACGACCTTTTTGCTGCAAACCGAAAATATCCGCCGCATTGGTGGCCATTAATTTGCCGAACATGGCCAGAGACATACCACGTTTCTGTACCGCTTCATCGAACATCACGTCCATGCAGCTTTGCAGACCAGCGATACCGCCCCATGCTTTCATGATGTTACCGGCTTTCATTTCAGGAGGGCATGGAGAGTGGTCAGAAACCAGGCAGTCGATTTCACCGTTGAACAGTTTTTCCCACATGCCGTTCTGGTTTTCCAAATCGCGGATCGGCGGTGAACACTTCGCCAGAGTGCCTATTTCTTCAAACTGATCGGTATCCAGCACAAAGTAATGCGGGCAGGATTCACAGGTAACGTCCTGACCTTCCTGACGCGCACGAGTCACTTCTTCAACACCTTCCGGGCTGCTGATGTGGCAAACGTGCAGACGGCAACCGGCAACTTTTGCCAGATACAGTACGCGGCGAATCGCTTCCACTTCCGTAAATACCGGGCGCGAAGCGACATAGTCATGCGCGGTTACGCGGCCTTCACGCTTCGCTTCTTCGCCCAGTTCGTCACAGATCAGCGCGTTTTCGCAGTGCACCAGCACCGGCTGACCCAGCTCGCCCAGCTTCTGCGCGCCTTTGAAGAACTGCCAGTCATTGACGTCACGGAAGTCATTGTCGATACCGCGATCGCCACAGGTTGCGACGAAGCATTTGAAGCCGACAACGCCCACTTCATCCAGCTCATGCAGACGGTCGATGTTGTAAGACACCAGGCCACCGAGTTGTGCCGCATCGATAGTCAGCTTGCCTTTAGCGGCATCAAACTTCAGTTCAATAGAAGCGCGGTCAACGGTAGCTGGCAACTGGTTGAGCGGCATTTCGATCATGGTGGTAATACCGCCTTTTGCCGCTGCGCGAGTGCCGGTTTCATAACCTTCCCAGTGGCTGCGACCTGGCTCAGAAATATGGGTGTGCGCATCAACCATGCCCGGAGAGACCACCAGACCAGACGCATCCATAATTTCTTTTGCATCGCCCAGCTCCTGACCGATAGCGGCAATTTTTCCGCCTTTAACGGCGATATCTACAACGCGAGCTTCATTTTCTAAAATGACAGTGCCGTTTTTAATAATGAAATCAAAAGACATAACAAACTCCTTGTAAAATACAGATTGGTTTTTTAACTCAATGTTCAATATCGGGATTAATTAACCTGTGACTTTTTGTTCTCCTGTTTTTTCTATTGCTGTGCGTTTTTTTAATAAAGCGTAAGCCGCAAAGGCGACGATAACGCCGACAAACCATGAAATTCGAGATAATGGTTCCATGAGCGGAATAAATTTACCGCCGAGAGATAAAATAACCGCCACCAGAGTTACTGAGAACGCGGTAAGGTTAAAGCCGTTATCGTAGTATTTAAAATCACCGGATGCGGTATACAATTCATCAAGATTAATTTGCCCACGCATGACCACGAAATAGTGAGCCATCATCACACCAATTACCGGCCCCAGCATTCCACCGATAATATCGAGGAACAGATAAATACTGTCCTGATTTTCCATTAATTTCCACGGGCAGATCAGCAGGCTGATAATACTGGCAATCAGTACGCCGTTTTTATAGGTCAGTTTCGTCGGTGCAATAGCAGCAATCTGATAACCGGCCGGAATAATATTACCGGTGGCGTTAGTCGAAATGGTCGTCATCAGAATAACCAGTACCGCAAAGAATGAGGCGAACAGGCTGTCCCAACGTTGAACAATATCCAGCACGTTCCAGGTATCAGCGCCGTAATGAATACTGGCTCCGGCAATAATACTTACCCCAGCAACCGCAAACAGAATATAGGCCACGACCAGACCCAGCGTTTGCCCCAGCGCCTGCTCACGAAACGAGTGGGCGTTTTGCGTAAAGTCAGATGCGCTTACCGCCGGTGCTGCCCAGACCGCAACCACCGCGTTTATCACCACCAGGAACAGGAAACCACTGTTTTCTGCTTTCTGTACACCACTGGGGATGTAGTCGAGGATTGGACCGATCCCAACCAACGAAATCGCCCAAATCGCCATGCCACCGAAAACGATATAGATGCACGGGTTAAGAATGGCGGTGAATTTATTTAAAACTTTGCCGCCACCGAAGCCAATTCCAACGTTAACCAGCCAAAAAAACAAGAAGGTAATCAGGCCGGGTAGAGAAAGTCCTAACAGAGTGAAATCACCACCGAGAGTTAAAAACCCCGGCCAGATTTTGCCAATCAGGATCAAGCAGGCCAGTGACCCCGCGTAGCATTGCAGGCCAAACCACATGATAGCGGCAATACCACCTCTTAATAATCCGGGAAACAGTGCGCCACGTACACCGTAAGAAGCACGCAGGATCATGGCAAATGGTACGCCGTATTTACTGCCCGCCGCACCGTTTAATACCATTACCGCTGCAATAAAAAAGGCACTAAGGATAATTGCCAGCATAATACTAAAGGTAGACAAGCCGAGAATAAAAAAGCCACCTACCATTACGTAGTTGGGAACGTTATGTACCGACCCCATCCATAAGGTAAAATAGTTAAATGTTTTCCAGGTCCGCTGGTTTTGCGTTTTCGGTAATAGATCTTCGCTATAGCCACGTTGCTGGAATAGTTTTCTCTGATGTTCCATAAATCCCTCTTAATTTCACGTATTGAATAACGCTGTTTTAATCTAGCTATGAGGAACTAATAAAATAAAAAAAATAGATTTAATACTGAAGCAACATCGTTGGCTGCTTTCTTTTTTACTGCAGGCCGAATCAATTATTTGATATCGGCCATTATTTATTGCGGGCATCGTAGCTTCATCAGCCATGATGCTCATTTATCAGGCCAGTTTATGATTCGCCATTAATTCCAGCGCCTGCACTAACGCAGAGTGATCCAACTGGCTGCCGCCGTTTGCTGCACAGGTATTAAATAATTCCTGGCAGGTCGCGGTGTTTGGCAGATTCAGCGCCAGCGCTTTCGCACTTTGTAGCGCCAGGTTGAGATCTTTCTGGTGCAGAGCGATTTTGAAGCCCGGATTAAAGGTGCGTTTAATCATACGCTCTCCGTGAACTTCCAGAATGCGCGAGGAGGCAAAGCCGCCCATCAACGCCTGACGCACACGCACAGGATCAGCACCGGCTTTCGAAGCAAACAACAGGGCTTCAGAAACCGCTTCAATATTGAGCGCCACGATAATCTGGTTCGCCACTTTGCAGGTTTGACCGTCGCCGTTACCGCCCACGAGGGTGATATTTTTACCGAGCAGTTCAAACAGCGGTTTCACGCGTTCAAATACCGCTTCGTCACCGCCAACCATAATCGACAACGTCCCTTCACGCGCGCCAATTTCACCGCCGGAAACGGGCGCATCGAGATAATCACCACCCAGTTCATTTACCTGACGAGCAAAACGTTTAGTTTCAATCGGTGAAATAGAACTCATATCAACAATGGTTTTGCCCTTCAGCGCAGCTTTAGTACAGCCATTGTCACCAAACAGAACCTCTTCAACGTGCGGCGTATCCGGCACCATAATAAAAATGATGTCGGCAGCGTCCGTTACCTGGCGCGCGGTTTCGACATTAACGGCACCGAGTGACAGTAATTCATCAGCAACCGGTCCAATGGTTGTGACATGTAATTGATGACCGGCACGCGCCAGATTAATGGCCATCGGGGTGCCCATAATGCCTAAGCCAATAAATCCCAGTTTCATAATTAACCTCTTTTAAATGTCGCCATTCCTGAATTCAGACAACACGATCCCCTGCCGATGTTGCGGCCTAAAAAAGCATTGTCTGAACAGCGTTACGTTTTAACGGTACGGTTCCATCCAGCGTAAACCGGCTTCCGTAGTGGTTTGGGGTTTATATTCACACCCAACCCAACCGTTGTAGTCAGAATTTTCAATTACCGTAAAGAGATAATCGTAATTAATTTCTCCGGTTCCTGGTTCGCCGCGATGTGGATTATCAGCGATTTGCAGATGACCAATTTTATCGGCCCATTGGGTTATGGTATTGGTTAATTCACCTTCCATCCGTTGCATATGATAAATGTCATACTGGATTTTTACATTGCAGCAGCCAACATCTTCAATCAGTTTCAGTGCCTGCTGAGTTCCGGTGAGATGAAAACCAGGAATATCGAAATGGTTGATTGGCTCAATCAATAATAAAATATCTTCTTTCATCAGCATATTCGCGGCATAACGCAGATTTTCCACAAGCGTTGCGTGAATCTGTTCACTGCTGAAGTCTGCTGGTGTTTTCCCGACCAGACAGTTAACTTTTTTATTACCCAGCGCAAGGGCATAACGAATCGCTGCTGCTACGCCATCACGAAACTCTTCTTCACGCCCTGGAATACAGGCAATACCCCGCTCGCCTGCCGCCCAGTCACCCGCCGGTAAATTATGCAGCGTATGTTCAAGTTTATTACTCGCCAGTACCTGTTTTAATTCTTCAATGTCGTAGTCATAAGGAAACATAAATTCAACACCGCGAAAACCACACTGAGCGGCTTTCTCAAAACGGCTGAGAAAATCATATTCGCCAAATAACATCGATAAATTAGCAGAGAAACGTAACATTATTTATCTCCCTTATTCATAGTGCATGAAACAGGTTTCCGTCGGCGCGTCCACTGCGTTATCCGCAATATCTTCAAATTCCATGACGTTATCCAGTTCACTGCCCATCGAAATATTAGTCACACGCTCCAGCATAATTTCCACTACCACCGGAACACGGTACTGATTCATTAAAGCTTTCGCCTGTTCAAAGGCCGGAGCAATATCTTCCGGTTTGAAGACGCGAATGGCTTTACAACCCAAACCTTCCGCCACTTTTACGTGGTCAACGCCGTAACCGTTCACATCACTGGAGTTAATATTTTCGAACGCGAGTTGTACGCAGTAATCCATATCAAATGCACGCTGCGACTGGCGAATCAGGCCGAGATAGGCGTTATTGACCAGCACATGGATGTACGGAATGTTGAACTGCGCGCCAACGGCTAACTCTTCAATCAGGAACTGGAAGTCGAAGTCACCGGAAATCGCCACCACATTACGCTCTGGATCAGCCGCACACACGCCCAGCGCCGCCGGAATGGTCCAGCCCAGCGGGCCTGCCTGACCACAGTTGATCCAGTGACGGTCTTTAAAGACATGCAGCATTTGTGCAGCGGCAATTTGCGACAGACCAATAGTGGTGACATAGCAAACATCGCGTCCAAAGGCTTTGTTCATCTCTTCATACACGCGCTGCGGTTTCACCGGCACGTTGTCGAAGTGGGTTTTGCGCAGCAGAGTGCGTTTGCGCTGCTGGCACTCTGCAACCCACTCTTTACGACAAGGCAGACGCCCGGCTTTTTGCATCTCCTGCGCCACTTCAACCAGCAGCATCAGCGCCGCTTTAGCGTCAGAGACAATACCCAGATCCGGACACAGCACGCGGCCAATTTGTGTCGGCTCAATATCGATGTGGACGATTTTGCGCCCTTCGGTGTATTTCTCTACCGAACCGGTATGACGGTTGGCAAAACGGTTACCAATACCAAACACCATGTCGGACGCCAGCAACGTTGCGTTACCGTAGCGATGCGCGGTTTGCAGCCCCACCATCCCGGCCATCAGTTCGTGATCGTCCGGAATACAGCCCCAGCCCATCAGCGTTGGGATCACCGGAACACTGGTCAGTTCAGCAAACTGTTGTAACAGCGCCGCGGCATCGGCGTTGATTACCCCGCCCCCGGCAACAATCACCGGACGTTCGGCCTGAATTAACATTTCTACCGCTTTTTCGATCTGCATACGGCTGGCAGCAGGTTTGTAGGCCGGCAGCGGTTCGTACATGTCAGGATCAAACTCGATTTCCGCAACCTGAACGTCGAACGGTAAATCCACCAGTACCGGCCCCGGACGACCAGAACGCATCAGGTGAAATGCCTGTTGCAGCACACGAGGCACCAGCGCCGCTTCACGTACAGTAACCGCCATTTTACTGACCGGTTTGGCGATAGCTTCGATATCCACCGCCTGGAAATCTTCTTTATGCAGACGAGCGCGCGGAGCCTGACCGGTAATGCACAAAATAGGAATGGAATCAGCAGAAGCAGAATAGAGCGCGGTGATCATATCAGTGCCCGCAGGCCCGGAAGTCCCCAAACAAACGCCGATATTCCCTGCCGTTGCGCGGGTATAGCCTTCCGCCATGTGCGACGCACCTTCTACGTGACGCGCCAGGATGTGACGAATACCGCCGTGCTTACGCATCGCTGAATAGAAAGGGTTGATTGCTGCTCCCGGAACGCCGAAGGCGGTGGTGATACCTTCTTTCTCCAGCACATACATTGCCGCGTCAACGGCTCTCATTTTTGCCATTTTATTCCTACCTCTATTAATTGGAAAAATTTTCCAACTTTCATTTTTTGTCAAAAAAACCCGCTCCGCAGAGCGGGATGCGACAGACACTATGGATGTGCTTTCAGTCCCAACGCCGTACTAATATCGCGGGCGGTGTCTCTGACCAGCTCACCCTGGCTGACAAAACGATCTTCTGTCAGTCGTGATGAAGGCCCGGAGATAGAGATAGCGGCAACAACACTACCTACATCGTCGTAAATTGCTGAAGCTATGCAATTCAGGCCTACAACATGCTCTTCTTTATCTACGGTATAGCCCAGTTCACGCGCTTGTTCCAGGTCCTTCAGCAAGGTGGGCATATCCACAAGCGTCGTTGGCGTAAACTGCTGCAAACCGGTTTGCAGGATGATGCTCATCAGCTCCTCTTCCGCCAGCGGATAAAGCAGCGCCTTGCCTGCGCCGGAAGCATGTAACGGCAGACGACTGCCCAGCGGCGCGCACATCCTGACCATCGATTTACACTCTAACTGACCAATTAAAACCGCTTCATTGCCGTTACGAATTGCGACATTGACCGTCTCGCCGGAAAGCAACATCAGGCGGCGCATAAACGGCCCGGCAACGGAGAGGACATCGCGGTTATGGATATACGCCGCGCCGACGTTAAAGACACCTAATCCTATATGCCACCAGCCTAACTGACTGTCCTGATAGACAAAATCCGCTGCCTGTAAAACCTTCAGCAAGCGAAAGGTCGTTGAGAGCGGCAAATCCAGATTGAGAGAAATATCGCTAACCGATGAACTTCCCCCACTTTTTTCCAGATATTGCAGGATCGCAATTCCCCGTTCTAACGCCTGTGCGCCCTTCTGTGCCACAGGCTCTGCCTGTCCTGGCCTGCCGCGCCGTCTAACTTCCGTCATACCTACGTTAACTCCGACCTACAAGTGAGCATAAACAATGAACAATTAGTTTATCTTATGCAAGTCGGTTCCAGGCGTCACGCAAAACAGAGTTCCTGTTCAGGAATACTTTCGACATCACAGTTGTCACTGCCGCCGCGATCGATGGTCAGAAAATCGGTAACCTGCTGCCAGGCGAAAAGCGGATGGTGCCAGACATTACGATGGTAATTCACCCCCTGCTCACCGTTGGTGATAAACGCCCGCAGCGTTGACAGATCTGGGGTTTCATCACCTGACGCCACGACCACCACAAACGCTTCCCCTTTCAACGGAATAAATGCCTGGGTGCCCAACGGATGGCGTTCGAGTTCGTGGATGGTCAGCGGCAGATTCGCCGGTTGCGCGCGGTTAATGCTGATAAGCGTCCGGTCTTGCTCAAGAATCTCAACGAGCGCCAAATCGTGATAACGCTCCACCAGTCCATTGTTTATATGGAAAAAATCCCGTTGCTGCGTTTCGATAACGTCGCCATAAGCACTGAAGGCTTCCTGACTTAACGGTAATACCTGAAGTTTCATCTTTTTGTCCTTGTAACATAATTCCGTTCAACCACCGCCGACCGGTCAGCCAGGTTTCAATAACAGGCAATCTAAAACCTTAAGAGAACAACATCAATACAAAAGTTGGAATATTTTTCCAAAACCAGATTTAGTCCACAAATCATGCAGGGTTATCATGTGAAAATACAGGTAAATCAAAGGACAAGAAAATCATGCAACTTGCTGATTTAAAATGGGATACCTGAAGATGTTTGATCCAGAAACCTTGCGAACTTTTATTGCTGTTGCTGAAACAGGAAGTTTTTCAAAAGCGGCTGAACGATTATGTAAAACCACGGCGACTATCAGTTATCGCATTAAACTTCTGGAAGAGAATACCGGGGTGGCGTTGTTTTTCCGCACGACTCGCAGCGTGACGTTGACAGCGGCAGGCGAGCATCTGCTTTGTCAGGCCAGAGACTGGCTGAGCTGGCTGGAAAGTATGCCCAGCGAGCTGCAACAGGTGAATGATGGCGTGGAACGCCAGGTGAATATCGTCATCAACAACCTGCTCTACAACCCCCAGGCCGTCGCCCAACTGCTGGCGTGGCTGAATGAACGTTATCCCTTTACCCAGTTTCACATCTCCCGACAAATCTATATGGGTGTCTGGGATTCGCTATTGTACGAAGGCTTTTCCCTGGCTATCGGCGTCACGGGGACCGAAGCACTGGCAAATACTTTTAGCCTTGATCCTTTAGGTTCGGTGCAATGGCGCTTTATTATCGCGGCGGATCATCCGCTGGCGAACGTTGAAGAGCCGCTAACAGAAGCGCAGTTACGGCGCTTTCCGGCGGTCAATATTGAAGACAGCGCCCGAACCTTAACCAAACGCGTCGCCTGGCGTTTGCCGGGACAAAAGGAAATTATTGTTCCTGATATGGAAACGAAAATCGCCGCCCATCTGGCGGGCGTTGGCATTGGTTTTTTGCCAAAATCACTTTGCCAGTCGATGATTGATAATCAACAACTGGTCAGCCGGGTCATCCCGACGATGCGCCCTCCTTCGCCATTAAGTCTGGCATGGCGCAAGTTTGGCAGCGGCAAAGCGGTGGAAGATATTGTGACCTTGTTTACCCAGCGCAGGCCGGAAATCAGCGGTTTTTTAGAAATTTTCGGCAACCCTCGTAGTTAAAAATCAAGTTTCCTTGCGCGTTGGCGCGTAAAATAGCGCGCAAGCTGATTTGAGGTTCACTTTTTACTATGCAAGAGAGATACACGGAACAGGACTATCGTGCCCTGCTGATTGCTGATACGCCCATTATTGATGTTCGTGCCCCCATCGAGTTTGAGCAAGGCGCAATGCCCGCCGCTATCAACCTGCCGTTAATGAATAACGATGAACGCGCCGCCGTTGGCACCTGCTATAAACAGCAAGGATCAGAGGCGGCGCTGGCGTTGGGGCATAAACTGGTGGCGGGTGAAATTCGTCAGCATCGCATGGACGCCTGGCGGGCAGCGTGCCTGCAAAATCCACAAGGTATTCTCTGCTGTGCCCGCGGCGGTCAACGTTCACATATTGTGCAACGCTGGCTGCATGACGCAGGGATTGATTATCCGCTGGTGGAAGGCGGTTATAAGGCACTGCGCCAGACCGCGATTCAGGCGACCATTGAACTGTCAAAAAAACCGATAGTGCTGATTGGCGGTTGTACCGGCAGCGGCAAAACGCTGTTAGTGCAACAGCAACCGAACGGTGTTGATCTGGAAGGGCTGGCGCGCCATCGTGGTTCTGCTTTTGGTCGCACGTTACAACCACAACTTAGCCAGGCGAGTTTTGAAAACCTGCTGGCCGCCGAAATGCTAAAAACCGACGCCCGTCAGGATCTGCACCTGTGGGTGCTGGAAGATGAAAGCCGGATGATTGGTTCAAATCACCTTCCGGAATGTCTGCGCGAGCGAATGACCCAGGCGGCGATTGCGGTGGTGGAAGACCCGTTTGAGATCCGTCTTGAACGCCTGAACGAAGAGTATTTCCTGCGTATGCATCATGATTTTACCCATGCATATGGTGAAGAACAGGGCTGGCAAGAGTATTGCGAGTACCTGCATCATGGGCTTTCAGCAATTAAGCGTCGGCTGGGATTACAGCGCTATAACGAACTGGCGGCACGGCTGGATGCGGCGCTGACAACGCAACTCGCAACCGGCAGCACCGACGGTCATATGGCCTGGCTGGTGCCGCTGCTTGAAGAGTATTACGACCCGATGTATCGCTATCAGCTTGAGAAAAAAGCGGAAAAAGTTGTCTTTCGCGGTGAGTGGGCGGAAGTGATGGAGTGGGTGAAGGCGCAGTGATGGGCGGCATTCTGTGCGCGTTGTTCATGCCGGATGCGGCGTAAACGCCTTATCCGGCCTACATTTTGCCCGTAGACCGTAGGCCTGATAAGACGCGCAAAGCGTCGCATCGGGCATCAGCGCACGGCTACCGGATGCGCCACAAGTGCCTCACCCGGCCTACATTTTGCCCGTAGACCGTAGGGCTGATAAGACGCGCAAAGCGTCGCATCAGGCAATCTAACGCCTCTCATCACCCCGTAAACTGCCTGAACAGTGCCTTCCCCTTAACCAGTCGCGCACCCAGCCAGCCGCCGCACAGGGAAAGAAGCAACGCACCGCTGCACGGCAGCACAATCCACAATCGCCAGTCTGGCTCCCACGGGAAATCAAACACTTTCGCCTGCAACACCGCCAGCGCCGTTTCCGCGCCGATTGCGGCTACCAGGCCGGAAACAAACCCGAGCATGGCAAACTCACACCACAATGTTGTGCGCAGCAGCTTTTTGCCCGCGCCGAGTGTGCGCCACACCACCAATTCCTGATGCCGCTGACGCATTCCCACCTGCACCTGTGCCAGCAACAGCAACATACCGCAGGCAGTGACCAGCACCACCATCACTTCCAGCGCCCGACTTACCTGCTCCAGCACCTGGCCGACCTGTTTTAAGATCGCACCAATGTCCAACAGGCTAATGGTCGGGAACTGGCGGTTGAGTTGCGTCAACATGCCGTTGCCGTTCTCCCAACGGAAACTGGTGAGCCAGCTCTGCGGTTGCCCGTCCAGTGCCCCTTCAGGGAAAATAAAATAGAAATTCGGACGCAGACTTTCCCAGTCCACTTTGCGCAGGCTGGTGACTTTGGCGCGAAACTCCTGGGTGTCACCCATAAAGGTGACGGTATCGCCCAGACCAACGTTCAGGCGTTTTGCCAGCCCCTCTTCCATCGACACTTCATCGGCTTTTGGCGGCCAGCTACCGGCGACAATCGGGTTATGATCCGGCCGCGTATTTTGCCAGGTGAGATTCAGCTCGCGATTAAGCGCTTCATCCTCATTGCCTTCTGTCGCTTTGCCATTGATTGCCGTCAGCCGCGCCCGCACCACCGGATAAAACGATTCCGGGACTATCTGATATTCCGCGAGGAACGCTTTTAGCGGCGTTACCTGTTCCGTGGCGATGTTGATTAAAAAGTAGTTCGGGCTTTCTGGCGGCAACTGCTGCTGCCAGCGGTCAAGCAGATCGCCACGCAACACCAGCAGCAGTGCCAGCAGCATAAAGGAGAGCGAAAATGCCGAAAGCTGGCTTAACGTTGACCACGGCTGACGTAACAGGCGGCTAACCGCCAGGCGCAGAGGCAGCGATTTCAGCGTCATACTGCGTAATACATTGAGCAGCATCCAGCCCAGCACACCGCACAGCAAAGCCAGCACTATCGCGCCCGCCAGCACCGCCCACAGCAGCATACTGCCACCCATTAATCCGGCGAGCAGCAGCACAACCACCACACTGACAATCGGCAGATAAAACTTCAGCGGCCAGACGTTGGCGACCACATCATTACGTAATACGCGTAAAGGCTGCGTTGCCAGCAACAGTCGGTACGGTCGCAGCCCCACCAGCAACGAGATAACCGTCATGGTGCCGAGCGCCCACAACCACGGCCAGAAGCTGGCAGGCGGCAGCGCGGCGGGCAGAACAGGCTTGAGCAAAACCATCAACACGCTTTCGAACAACAGGCCAATCGCTCCGCCGGTAACGGCTGAAAGTATCAGTACCATCAGCCACTGACCGACGATTAACTTACGCAGTTGCGCCCGCCCAGCCCCCAGCGTTTTGAGGATCGCCACCAGATCGTAGCGGCTGCGGCAATAATGATTCATCGCCACCGCGACCGCCGCCACCGCCAGCAGCAAGGTCAGCAACGCCGAAAGCAGCAGGAACTGTTGCGAGCGTTCCATCGAACGCCCCAGCGCACCTTCGTCTTGTTCCAGACCGTACCAGCGTTGTTCGGGTTTAAGCTGTGGTAACAACCATTTCTCATAGCCGTCAAGCTGGTTCTCGTTGCCGCCGAATTTATAACGCCAGGTGACCCGACTTCCCGGCTGTATGGCTCCTGTTTTATCGACATCTGCCAGATTCATCATCAGGCGTGGGGCTATCTGGAAGGGATTAAAACCGGAATCCGGCTCCTGAATCACTTCTCCGGCAATGCGCAACGTGGCATCGCCCACGTCGATGGTATCGCCCGTTTTCAAATTCAGGAGCGCCATCAGCCGTGGAGCCAGCAATACGCTGCCCGGTTGCGGTTTTAGTCCAGAAGGATTGGTCTGTAGCTCGCCATACATCGGGTAGATATCATCAACCGCTTTGACGTTCGCCAGTTGCGGCGTGTCGCCCGCAAAGGTCATGGTGGCAAAGGTAAGCTGCTTGCCGACTTTCAGGCCGCGCTTTTGCGCCTCTTCCAGCCACGCTGGCGGTACTTCGCGCGAACTGCGCAACGCCCGATCGCCCGCCATAAACTCACGGCTTTGCTGGCTTAAACCTTTCTCCATCCGATCGCTGATATTGCCCAACGCCAGCACGCAGGCCACCGCCAGGCTTAACGCCAGCCAGACAATCAACAGCGACGGCGAGCGCCATTCGCGCCAGAACCAACGTGCAATCATGCTTCCTCCTGCAACTGTCCGTTCACCAGCCGTAAGCAGCGGTCGCAGCGTGCCGCCAGTTGCAGGTCGTGGGTCACCATAATCAGGGTGGTGCCATGCTCACGGTTGAGGGAAAACAGCAGGTCGGCAATTTTATCGCCCGTCTGGCGGTCAAGGTTGCCGGTGGGTTCATCGGCAAACAGCACATCAGGCCGACCGTTAAAAGCTCGCGCCAGCGCCACTCGTTGCTGTTCTCCACCGGAAAGCTGTGCCGGAAGATGATCAAGACGTTTACCCAGCCCCAACTGTTCGAGCAACGCTTTCGCACCGTTACGACTTTCCGCGCTACTCTCACCGCGCAGCAGCGCCGGAAGTTCGACATTTTCCAGTGCATTAAGGGTAGGAATTAACATAAATGACTGAAAAACAAAGCCGACATGCTTCGCGCGTAACGTTGCCCGCGCTTCTTCATCCATAGTATGTAGCGGTTGCCCCACCAGATTCACTTCACCACTACTACCGTCATCCAGCCCGGCGAGGATCGCCAGTAAGGTTGACTTACCCGACCCTGACTCGCCCACCAGCGCGATGGTTTCGCCGCGTTTGACAACCAGCTCAACTCCGGTGAGGATGGAGAGTTCATGCTCCCCCTGACCGACGGACTTCTTAAGATGATGAACTTCAACAATGTTTTCCGCTGGCATTTGCCCTTCCTGTTCCTGGTCCTGTTAACTTTCCGTGCCGCCGCAGCGGACACGTTATTAATTCTGGGTGATAGCCTGAGCGCCGGGTATCGAATGTCTGCCAGCGCGGCCTGGCCTGCCTTGTTGAATGATAAGTGGCAGAGTAAAACGTCGGTAGTCAACGCCAGCATCAGCGGCGACACCTCGCAACAAGGGCTGGCGCGCCTTCCGGCTCTGCTGAAACAGCATCAGCCGCGCTGGGTGCTGGTTGAACTGGGCGGCAATGACGGTTTGCGTGGTTTTCAGCCGCAGCAAACGGAGCAGACGCTGCGCCAGATTTTGCAGGATGTCAAAACCGCCAACGCTGAACCATTGTTAATGCAAATACGTCTGCCTGCAAACTATGGTCGCCGTTATAATGAAGCCTTTAGCGCCATTTATCCCAAACTCGCCAAAGAGTTCGATGTCCCGCTGCTGCCCTTTTTTATGGAAGAGGTCTACCTCAAACCACAATGGATGCAGGATGACGGTATTCATCCCAACCGCGACGCCCAGCCGTTTATTGCCGACTGGATGGCGAAGCAGTTGCAGCCTTTAGTAAATCATGACTCATAACGCAACGGAGATCCTGACAGGTAAAGTTATGCAAAAATCGGTCTTAATTACCGGATGTTCCAGTGGAATTGGCCTGGAAAGCGCGCTCGAATTAAAACGCCAGGGTTTTCATGTACTGGCAGGTTGCCGGAAACCGGATGATGTTGAGCGCATGAACAATATGGGATTAACCGGCGTGTTGATCGATCTGGATTCACCGGAAAGTGTTGATCGCGCAGCCGACGAAGTGATCGCCCTGACCGATAATTGTCTGTATGGGATCTTTAACAATGCCGGATTCGGCGTGTATGGCCCCCTTTCCACCATCAGCCGCACGCAGATGGAACAGCAGTTTTCCGCCAACTTTTTCGGCGCACATCAGCTCACCATGCGTCTGTTACCCGCCATGTTGCCGCATGGAGAAGGGCGTATTGTCATGACCTCATCGGTGATGGGATTAATCTCCACGCCGGGTCGCGGCGCTTATGCGGCCAGCAAATATGCGCTGGAGGCGTGGTCAGACGCGCTGCGCATGGAACTGCGCCACAGCGGAATCAAGGTCAGCCTGATTGAGCCAGGCCCTATTCGTACTCGTTTCACCGACAACGTCAACCAGACGCAAAGCGATCAACCGGTCGAAAACCCCGGCATTGCCGCCCGTTTTACATTGGGGCCGGAAGCAGTTGTGGCTAAAGTGCGCCATGCTTTTATCAGCGAGAAGCCCAAAATGCGCTATCCGGTGACGCTGGTTACCTGGGCGGTAATGGTGCTTAAACGCCTGCTGCCGGGGCGCGTGATGGACAAAATATTGCAGGGGTGAGTTGAAGCGCGCGCTTAAGCCCCCATGTCAAAGAAAATATCGACAACAGAGAGTGACTCCATGTCCGTACAAAATATTGTCAACATTAACGAATCTAACCTGCAACAGGTTCTTGAACAGTCGATGACCACGCCGGTACTGTTCTATTTTTGGTCTGAACGTAGCCAGCACTGTTTGCAGTTAACCCCGATTCTGGAAAGCCTCGCGGCGCAGTACAACGGGCAATTTATTCTGGCGAAGCTGGATTGTGACGCGGAGCAGATGATTGCTTCCCAGTTTGGTCTGCGCGCTATTCCGACCGTGTATCTGTTCCAGAACGGTCAGCCGGTAGACGGCTTCCAGGGGCCGCAGCCGGAAGAAGCGATCCGCGCCCTGCTGGATAAAGTGCTGCCGCGCGAAGAAGAACTGAAAGCGCAGCAGGCGATGCAACTGATGCAGGAAGGAAATTACACCGACGCACTGCCGCTGCTGAAAGACGCCTGGCAGTTGTCGAATCAGAACGGGGAAATCGGTCTGCTACTGGCAGAAACGCTGATTGCACTGAACCGTTCAGAAGATGCAGAAGCGGTGCTGAAAACCATCCCGTTGCAGGATCAGGACACCCGCTACCAGGGGCTGGTGGCGCAAATCGAACTGCTGAAGCAGGCGGCTGATACGCCGGAAATTCAACAGTTGCAACAACAGGTGGCAGAGAATCCAGAAGATGCTGCACTGGCGACGCAACTGGCGCTGCAACTGCATCAGGTTGGGCGCAATGAAGAGGCGCTGGAGTTACTGTTTGGGCATCTGCGTAAAGATTTAACCGCCGCAGACGGTCAGACACGTAAGACGTTCCAGGAGATCCTCGCCGCACTGGGTACAGGTGATGCGCTGGCGTCGAAATATCGCCGTCAGTTGTATGCGTTGTTGTATTGATATTTCGTTGAGATGCGACGCTTGCCCGGATTTGTAGGCACGATAAGACGCGCCAGCGTCGCATCAGGCATCGCATTATTTATTCTTCAATTGCGCCACCACCAACTGGTGGCGCGAATTATAAAACTTACGATAAGTTAAATAGCAGGCAATAATGGTCGACAGACTGGCGGTCGAGAGCAACATAAAAGTCACCATAATCTGATATTTAATCGCCTTCACCGGATCAATCCCGGCAAATATCAACCCGGACATCATTCCCGGCAAACTCACTAAGCCAACCGTTTTTGCTGAATCGACCGTCGGAATTAAAGCCGCGCGAATACTGTCGCGTATTAATATTGCAGACGCCTGCTTCGGCGTCGCACCAAGACTCAATTTTTCCTGGATTTGCTGCTGTTCGCTGATAAACCGCTGCCCGAGATTGTTATAACACAGCCCCACAGCAACCATCGCATTACCAGCAATCATCCCGGCGATAGGGATCACCTGCATCGGGATAAACTCAATCGAACCCGATAAAATCAGCACCGCCAGAGTAATTCCCGCCCCCACCGTAATGGCAATAAACGACGAAACAAAGGCTTTAGTAATATATTTGCTCCGTTTTTGCGCATTCCACGCCGCATTAAAGCAGATAAATAACACCATCAATAATGTCAGGCTGGCATCATCAACACTGAATATATATTTCAGTACATAGCCAACGATGAACAGTTGGATTATCGCCCGCCCGACACTCCAGAGAATATCTTTCTCCAGCGCCAGTTTTTCTTTATGGCTAATTAAGATTGCCACCAGCATTAATGCCAGCGCCAACGACTCGTTAGTAATATTATGCGTGTTCATAGCGTTCTTCCTGCATTTCTCCGGCATTCGGTTGCAGCATAATTACCTTATCCGCATGATTAATTTCATCTTTGTCGTGTGTCACCCACAGCACAGCAATATTTTGCTCGCGTACATAACGGTGGATCATCTCATTGACGTTACGTTTGTTGCTTTCGTCCAGCGCGCTGGTAATTTCGTCGAGTAATAATACCTTCGGCATAAATTGCAGATTGCGAATCAACGAGATGCGCTGTTTTTCACCACCGGAAAGCTCGGAGACATTTTTAGTCAGGATGGTATCCGGCAAAGCAAAGCGTTCGAAAAAATCGAGAAAAATGGCCGGATCAGGCTGCTGGTTACGGATCTGCCAGGGAAAAATCAGGTTATCGTATACTGTGTCGCCAAACAGAGTTGGCGTCTGGGCACAGTAAGAAACTTGTTGGCGGTAGATTTCCGGCTTTAGTGTGCTGACATCCTCGCCTTCAAACAGTAACGTTCCGCTGGTCGGACTGATTAATGAAGCAACTATTTTTAGCAGCGTACTTTTGCCGCAACCGGAAGGGCCGGTAATTAACTTAAATTCGCCAGCTCGCAGCGAAAAATTAATGTTATTAAGAATCTTCGTATCACCAGCCAGATATCCGACGTTGTGTAACTGAAGCAAAAGACTATTTTCCGGCATTACCCATCCCTTTTTCTGATTTTTACTAAAAACAGTTTATCCTCCACAGTAATAAGGGGGAACTCCCTTTCAGTAATCAGGTATAATTTGTTTAATCAAGCAGCAACTTTGCTCATTATGGACGGTACAACAGGAGGTTTTTCCGATGCTTATCTTTATCCCGATTCTTATTTTTGTCGCGCTGGTGATTGTTGGCGCAGGCGTCAAAATCGTGCCGCAGGGCTATCAGTGGACGGTGGTACGTTTTGGCCGCTATACCAAAACATTGCAACCGGGGCTAAGCCTGGTGGTGCCGTTTATGGATCGCATTGGTCGCAAGATCAATATGATGGAACAAGTGCTCGACATTCCTTCCCAGGAAGTTATCTCGAAAGATAACGCCAACGTGACTATCGACGCAGTCTGTTTTATTCAGGTGATTGATGCCCCACGCGCAGCTTATGAGGTCAGCAATCTGGAGCTGGCAATCATTAACCTGACCATGACCAACATCCGTACCGTACTGGGTTCGATGGAACTGGATGAAATGCTCTCCCAGCGCGATAGCATTAACTCGCGCCTGCTGCATATTGTCGATGAAGCCACTAACCCGTGGGGGATAAAAGTCACCCGCATCGAAATTCGTGATGTACGCCCACCGGCAGAGCTGATCTCTTCGATGAACGCGCAGATGAAAGCGGAACGTACCAAACGCGCTTACATCCTTGAAGCGGAAGGGATACGCCAGGCGGAAATTCTCAAAGCGGAAGGTGAAAAACAATCGCAAATCCTGAAAGCGGAAGGCGAACGTCAGTCGGCTTTTTTACAGGCCGAAGCGCGTGAACGTTCCGCCGAAGCGGAAGCCCGCGCCACCCAAATGGTGTCTGAAGCCATTGCCTCTGGCGATATTCAGGCGGTGAACTACTTCGTGGCGCAGAAATACACCGAAGCGTTACAGCAGATCGGGTCGTCCAGTAACAGCAAAGTGGTAATGATGCCATTAGACGCCAGTAGTCTGATGGGGTCGATTGCCGGGATTGCCGAACTGGTGAAAGACAGCGCCAGCGAGCGGGCTAAATCATGATCGCGTTGCTGGTAGTCCACCCGCATATTTTCTGGCTGAGTCTCGGTGGTTTGCTGCTGGCGGCCGAGATGCTGGGCGGCAATGGTTATCTGCTGTGGAGCGGTGTCGCGGCGGTGATTACTGGTCTGGTGGTCTGGCTACTGCCGCTGGGTTGGGAATGGCAAGGGGTGATGTTTGCTGTTCTGACGTTACTCGCCGCCTGGCTGTGGTGGAAATGGCTGTCGCAGCGGGTACGCGAACAAAAGCACAGCGATAGTCATCTAAACCAACGCGGACAACAGTTAATTGGTCGTCGTTTTGTGCTGGAAACGCCGCTGGTCAACGGGCGTGGCCATATGCGCGTTGGCGACAGTTCATGGCCGGTCAGCGCCAGCGAAGATTTAGGTGCAGGCACGCATGTTGAGGTGATTGCGATTGAAGGGATAACATTGATCATCCGTGCGGTCATCGCCTGATGCGACGCTGACGCGTCTTATCAGGCCTACAAACTTGTGCCCGAACCGTAGGCCGGATAAGGCGCTTTCGCCGCATCCGGCAGTCGTGCACCGACGCCTGATGCGACGCTGACGCGTCTTATCAGGCCTACAAAAATATGCCCGAATCGTAGGCCTGATAAGGCGTTTACGCCGCATCCGGCATATAGCCGAGTAGAGGCAAAATTACTCTTCCCGGCCTTTACTCATACTTTTTTGGTCTTCATCCGGATAGTGTTTTTTTAGATATTCCAGGACGTTTTTATTGACCTTATGTTGGGTATACACCCACCCTTTCCAGTAATCAGGCTGGTCCAGGTACACTTCTGGCGGAATGGTAAAATCAGAAAGCGTTAACCATTCGGCTAACAGATCGGGGTTTCTCTTCTGGATCAACTGCAACAGCATGATCAGCGACATAGCAGAGGCAGGAGCCGTACTATCGCCGCTTAAATACTTCCACACCGTGGAACGATTCGAACGAAAAAGGATGGGGAGTAGCGCCCTGTCCAGATTCATTTCATTAAAAATCTTCTCAAATTCATTCATTTAATTTCCCTGCCTGGCGTAAACCTCTTAAAAATTGAGATTTATCAAAGAAACGCATTCTAGCACACATCAGGAACCTCTTCACGTTTAGCCCAGAAACGGAATTTATTTCGCTTATAAAAACAAGTCGTTACTCTTTTTTACAAGGAAATAGCACGAAATGAACTTCATAATTATTTATATAAGAAACAACCAATGTTTCTTTTGGCTAGTGTTTACGCTTACATCGCATAAAAATGCGCTTTACATCATACAAATGGCGGCGTAGATTTCGTTCAAACTGCAACGCATATTATTTCTTATAGAAACAATATTTGTTTTCTTTAGAACAATAAACGTGACTTACTTTGATAGAGAAAAAATGCATGAAATCTGTAAAGTTGTCTTTACTGGCTGTTGTTGTTGCTACCGCGGTAAGTCCATCTGCGTTTGCGGGTGATACTGTTGAAGCAGCAGCGACAGAATTAGCGGCAATCCAGCCAGGAATGTCGCAAATGGAAATTGATCAGAAAATTGGTCGATTTTTAGAAAGGACAGGGAACAGTGCTGCTACACAAAATTATCTAATTGCACATAATTACAAAACTACAACGCCTCAGAAAGCCGATGATACAGCCGCCTCTCCCGTACAGCCCACCAGTACGCTGAACCCGATAACCAATCAAGCGCAGCTCGACCGCGACAACGGGCAGGATACCGCCATTCAGAACGCGCAGCACACAGCCAACTGGACATCGCTGAAAGCCGATGACGCACATCATGCCATTATGGTGGCGCAGACGGATATTGATGCTAATAAAGTCGCCATTGCTGACACCCGCACTGATGAACGGCGTCAAACTTTCTGGTGCCGTGACTGAAAACAAAAACAATATTGAGCAGAACCGTAACGATATTGCCGTTCAGCAGCAACAACTCGACGAAACCCAGAAAACCGTTGCCGCCACTGGCGATGTACAGACTGCCGCCCGTTATCAGAGCATGATCGACGCCAGACAGACAGCCGCTACCGATGCACAGCAGCAACAACTCGACACTACACAAAAAACGGTTTCCGCACTTGGCGATGCCCGCACCAGCGCACATTATCAGGAGATGGTTAACGCCAGGCTGGCCGCACAAAATGACGCTAATACACGTACCACAGCAGAACAAAAACAAAGAATAGATACCCTCACAACCAACCAGGCAACGCAGCAGCATATCGACAGCGTGCAATACGGGGAGCAAATTCAGCGTCTGGCACAAGACTCAACCCAAACACATGAACAAATTGACAGCCTGACACAAGACGTAACCCAAACGCATCAGCAGTTAACAAATACCCAAAAACGTGTCGCAGATAACAGCCAACAAATCAATTCACTCAATAACAATTTCAGTTCGTTGAAACATGAGGTGGAAGATAACCGTAAAGAAGCTAATGCAGGTATCGCGTCAGCCGTCGCTATTGCTTCACAGCCTCAGGTTAAGACAGGTGATTTTATGATGGTGTCTGCCGGAGCGGGTACATTTAATAATGAATCTGCGGTATCTGTCGGTGCTTCGTTTAACGCTGGAATTCATACAGTAATTAAAGCGGGTGTCTCTGCAGACACACAATCTGATTTCGGCGCGGGTGTCGGCGTGGGATATTCTTTCTAAATTTTATAGCGATTTCTTATTCGCAATATTTCTCAATTCTTTAAGGTTAATAATGATGAATAGCACCATTAAATCGTTTTCCCTGCTGACTATTATCTTACTGGCTGGCTGTAGCTCCCCCACTTCCCGTATCGCAGATTGCCAGGCGCAGGGCGTCAGCCATGACACCTGTTATCTTGCAGAACAGCAGCGCCAGGCGGCTATTTTAAGTGCATCCGAGGCGCAGGCTTATAAGAACGCAGAAGCCGCACAACACGCCCAGGCCGCTAAAAAATCCATTTATAAAGGTTTTGGTCTCACCTTTAGAATGAGCAGTAAAAACTTTGCTTATCTCAATGATTCATTATGCGCGATTGATGAAGATAATAAAGATGCCACCGTATACCAGTCTGGTCTTTATAACGTGATTGTTTATCACCATACAGGGAAAGTCGCATTAATGAAGGAAGGCCAGTTTGTGGGCTATTTAAAATGAAGAATGAAAAAAAACCAACTCTGATGCATATTATGATTATTGGTGCATTTATCTTTGCGTTCTTACAAGTTGTTTTATTAGCCTCCCTGGTTCACGCTGTTAATGCCAGCAACGCAATCCAGGAAGGTTTATTTCAGTCGGGACGCATTATGGTAGAAAGTTTGCAGCATATTCTTTCTGTGCAAACGGGGATTAACTGATTTTTCACCCCGCCCGATGATGGCAGCAGCCGGAGAGATTTTCGATAATCGGGCAGTCGGCGCTGTCATCGCCGGGGCAGGCGTTTGCCAGCGCCAGCAACTGGTCGCGCATGGCTTGCAATTCCTCAATATGCCGTTCGATCTCCGCCACTTTCTCCAGCGTGCGCCGTTTTACGTCGGCGCTGTGTCGCTGCGGATCGTTAAACAGGTTCACCAGCTCTCCGCTCTCTTCCAGGTTAAAGCCCACCTGGCGCGCCTGGCGCAGTAACGTCAGTTCGTTGAGATGTTGCTGCGTGTAGGTGCGATAGCCGTTTTCGCTGCGCATTGGCGGTGTCACCAATCCCTTCTCTTCATAGAAGCGGATGGCTTTGCTGGTCAGGCCGGTAATTTTTGCCACATCGCTAATGTTCATCGTTCACGCAACGCCTCCTGTGCTTTGTTAAAGGGTTTCAACAGATAATCCAGCACGCTCTTTTTGCCCGTGCGGATATCTACTGTCGCGACCATACCTGGGAATATCGGAAACTGTTGTTTATGTTTATTTTCCAGATGGTTGCTGAAGGTGCGAATGTACACCCGATAGTAATAAACATCGCGCCGCACTTCATCCTGAATGGTGTCCGGTGAGATCACCGCCACTTCTCCTGGCAAGCCGCCGTAGATGGAGTAATCGTAAGCGGTTATTTTCACCAGCGATTTTTGCCCCGGATGGATAAATGCCACATCGCGCGGGGAGATTTTTGCCTCAATCAGCAGTTGCTCATCCAGCGGCACGATAGTCATCAGTTTACCACCGGGGGCGATGACGCCGCCAACTGTGGTAACGTCAATGTCCTGGACAATGCCACGTACCGGCGCGGTAAAGTTGAGCCTGGTGAGAGAATCTTCCCGCCCACGGATCACCGAGCGCTGGGTTTCCACTTCCGCATTGGCTTTTGCTAACTCTTCCCGCGCCTGAACGTAATACTGTGTACGCACGTCGTTAAGTTTGTTTTCCAGTTCATTAGCCTGGCGCTGTAAACGCAGCACTTCCACGTTGCTCGCCGCCCCTTGTTTCACCAGCGGCTGGGTCATTGCCAGTTCACGATTGACCAGACTAATCCCTTGCGTCAGTCCGGTGGTGGCTTTGCTTAACCCTTCACGGCGGGTGTTGTATAACGCCGTTTCGGATTCGATAAGTTCGGGAAATTTATTCAGTTCGTCAGGGAACACCAGCGGTTTATTGCTGACTTCCGCCCGCAACCGCGCCGAGGTTGCCAGCGCTGCGTACAGCCGCGACATCGCTTCCTGTACGTCGGATTCAGTTTTGGTGCGGTTAAGCTGCGCCAGTGGCTGACCCTGTTCGACAATATCGCCCACCTTCACGTCGAGATGATACAAAATGCCGCCTTCCAGCGACTGCACCACCTGTTCGCGCCCGGAAGGTTCTACGGTGCCGCTGCCGGTAGTCACTTCATCAAGCTGGAAATACCACGCCCAGCCGAGAAAACAGAGCAGCATCACTGCGGTAACGCGAACTGCCAGCGCCGATCGCGGCAGATGCGGTTCATTAAGGCCACGGTTGTATTGCATTTGTCCGTTCATGCGGCAGACCCCTTATTCTTCTCCTGTAACACCACGCGTCGCGCCGTGGGTTCGCCCTGCTCACGCAAAATGGCCTCTTTCGCACCGTCCATGACAATCCGCCCCTGATCCATCACGATTATCCTGTCCACCAGTTGCAGCATCGCCGTGCGGTGAGTGGCGATGACCAGCGTGCGATGGCCAATCCACTGTTTCAGTTGTTCGATTAAGTGCGCTTCCGCCATTTCATCCAGCGAGGCGCTGGGTTCGTCGAGCAGGACAATATTGGGTTGAGAGATGAGGAGCCGCGCCAGCAGCAGCGTTTGCCGCTGACCGCCAGAAAGGCCAAATCCCCCTTCCTGAATCATGTAGTTGAGTCCGTTTTTCTGCTTCTGCACAAAAGGCAGCGCCCCGCTGAGGATTAACGCGCGTTCGATATCTTCATCGCTGGCCTCTGGCATCCCCATGGTGAGGTTTTCCCGCAGCGAGCCGAAGAACAGTCGCCCGGTCTGGCTGAGTAGCCCCATGTCGCGACGCAAATCCGCCGGATCAAGCTGCCCGATGCTGATGTTATCCAGCAGCACCTGCCCTTGCTGGGCGATACGCATTCCGGCGAGCATTTGCAGCAGCGTCGATTTACCCGCGCCGTTGCGCCCGAGAATGGCGATTTTCTCTCCGGCCTGAATGTTGAGTTTGCCGATTGCCACATCGGCAATCTTCTCTTCTTCGTCGTAATAAAACACCGCGTTGCTGAACTGATAATTACCGTGCAGCACCGCTTTATGCACCAGTTTGCCGTGTTCCGGCTGATCCACCGGGCGCTTCATCAGTTCATCGAGGCCATTACGCGCCACTTTCGCCTGCTGCCAGCGCGAGAGCACGCCGGATATCTGCGACAGCGGCGCGATGGTGCGCGAAGCCAGGATCGTCGTCCCGACCAGCGCGCCGGTGGTCATGTCACCGTTCATCACCATAAAGCAGCCCACCAACAGCACCACCACGTAAACGATGGACTGCACTTCCTGAGTCCAGGTAAGCAGCAACCCGGTGAGAAAGCGTTGCTTCATGCTGATGGACGAGGCCACGTCGTTGGTGTGGTTCCACTGATTCTGGAAACGCTGTTCGGCGCGCAACAGTTTAATGTCTTCAATCGACTGCACGGCTTCCACCAGCGTCGCGTTGCGTACCGCCGATTCGCGCATCCCTTCGTTCGCCAGCCGCGCTAACGGGCGTTGTACCAGCAGGCCGGGGATCACCAGCAACGGCAGCGCCAACAAAACCACCAGCACCAGCCAGCCGCCAATCATCCACAGAATAAAGACAAACAGCAGGAAGAACGGCAGGTCTGCCACCGCGCCGATGGTGGTGGAAGTAATAAGCTCCCGCACCGATTCCAGTTCACGGATCTGCGAGATAAACGATCCAGTGGATTTCGAACGCACGTTATTTTTCAGCCGTAATGCGTGGCCAAAAACGCGATCCGAAATACGCAGATCCGCCCGCTTGCCAATCACATCGGAAAGATGTGTGCGCACCATGCGCATACAAAACTCAAACAGGATCGCCATCATCACCCCGGCGAACAGCACCCATAGCGTCGGGTACGACTGCGCCGGAACCACGCGGTCGTAAACCTGCATCGAGAAAATCATCGCCGCCAGCGCCAGCACGTTCGCCACCAGTGACGCCAGCATAATATCGCCGTAGCGCCGCCAGTCTTTCAGCGACAGATTCCAGAACCAGTTCGCCTGATACGGGCGAATATAGTCATCTACCCGCGCATCAGGGATGGCGCTGAGTGGTCGCAGCAGCGCCAGTTCGACGATTTTGTCTTCAACATCCGCGACGTTAAGCGTAGTTTCCAGCCCTTCGTCACCGCTGAACTGAATGCTGATATTGTCGTGGTTGTCGCGCCGGGTGATCACGCCGACCTGCTGATTATCAAACACTGCAATCAACGGCAGCCGCCAGGGGTTAAGCGAATCGGCGGAAAACTCGACCAGCCGCAGCCCCATCCCCAACTGCCGCGCCATGTCGGTGAGTAACTCCTCCCGTTTACTGTCGCGCTCCCAGTTGACGGTCGCGCGCACGTTCTCCTGAGAAAAATCAAGTCGATAATAGCGCGCCACGGCGATCATCGCCTCCAGCCAGGCTTCCACGGACTGGGCATTTTTTTTCATTATCTACACCACCATCAATTGATGATTCGCCAGCAAAGTGGCAAGGTCGGTATGCACGCCCGTCAGCGTGACCACGTTAGCTGTCGCAAAGCCGCCGCCCGTGCCGTCGCGGTCGATCTGCACGATGGTGTCGCTGCCGCTCTGGGTAACTTTGACAAAATCACCGATGTTTCCGGCCTGTGCATCCAGCGTCGCCACACCGTTGACGTAGCTGGCTTTGCCGTTTCCGGTGTAGCCGCTACCCTGTAACAGTTCACGAATATCAATGCGATCGGTGTCGGCGGTGCCTTCCCATGTCCCTACCGTAAAGCCATTCACCACGTCCGAACCGTTGCCGCCGGTGGCGTCGCTGGCGTTGAGCAGTTTATAGAGCAAGGTGTCGTGACCGCCGTTGCCGATATTGAGCGTGTCGTTACCGCCGCGCCCTTCCAGTTGGTTATCGCCTGTGCTGCCGGTCAGGGTGTCGTTAAAATTCGATCCGGAAATGCCTTCGATATTGGTAAATGTCGAGGTGTTAAAACCGGTGGCCTGCGCGGCGGTGCTGCTTAAGTTAGCGGTCACGCCCACCGTCGAAAGCCGGAAATCAACCACGTCCATCCCGCCGTTCGCCAGCCAGGTTCCGGTGCCGGAGCTGTACACCCAGCCGCCGGAGCCGTCGTAAGTGTCGGTGCCTGCGGTGGCGAAGAAGGTGTCGTTATAGCCGGTGCCGACAAATTTGCCGTTGTTGCTCGCGGTGCCTGCTTCGGCGCTGAGATCGTAAGCATGGGTAGCATCAGTGGCATGTAAACCGCCCCAGGTGGTGTTTACCGTCTGGTCGATATTGCTGGCGGTGGCACCGGTGGATTTGATCAACACCGCGTTGTAGGTTTCTCCGGCATTCAGCCCGTAGAAATTGACCAGCGCCGAGGTGTCGTTAACCCCCATCCCCGACTGCGGGTTGATGATTTGCGTGGCGACCAGCACTCCCGCTGAGTTGTACAGCTTCACGGTGTTACCGTAATAGACGTTAATACCGTTGGGATCGGTAATGCGCAGGTGCAGCGAAGTGCCGTAGCTCACCGTGTTGGTGTTACGGATCAGGAACACGCTGCCCGACTGTTTGGTCACCAGTACATCCACCGCGCCATCCCAGTCGTAGTCCATTGCCGCCACGCCGCTGGTGGTGCCACTCTGGCTGCCGCCGAGTACCGACTGTGTCCAGTTGCTGGCACCGCCAACGTTGGTGTAAAGATACGACTGTCCGGTCTGGGCAATACGGGCGATATCCATTAACCCGTCATGATCCCAGTCCACCGCTACGCTGAACTGGCTGGCATAGGTTGTGCCCGTTGCGCCCACCGCAACCGGACTCCCCAGTACGCCGTTGGTGTTGAATAACAGCGAGCCGAAGTTTGCCCTCCCCTGACTGGCAGGCAGGAAGAGATCCATATCGCCGTCACCATCGAAATCTGCCCAGGTCATGGAGACAGACGTCGAGTTGCCGCCGCTGCCTGCAACGCTGAGGAAGGTGTTGATGGTGTTCTGCCCCCAGACAAACGTGCCGTTGCCCTGGCTGATGAGTGAGGACAACGTGTAGTAGTTATTCAGGTTGAAGGTATGCTGAACGAGGTCAATCCTGCCGTCATTATTAAGATCGACGCCGGAACCTTCGTTAAGGGAAAGATAGCCGTTTACTACCCCGCCGACCGTGGCGCTCCCGCCGTTGTTGGCGGTGGTGGAGTTCCCTACCAGAGTGCCTGCGTTATTCCACAGGAAGGTATTAGAGTCCGGCCCGCCTGCGTCGCCAATCCAGAAATCGAGATAGCCGTCACCCTCTTTATCAAACGCCACAATCGAGCCATACCACGTCAGCGTGCCAACGTTCACCTGAATCGCGCTGGAAAAGGTGCCGTCGCCGTTATTGGTAAAGCCGTTGATATAGCCCGTACCGTAGTCATCGCGGGTAATAAACAGATCGCCCGTGCCGTTGCGGTCGTAATCGGCAATGGAACTGGTGGCGTAGTTGTTGCCGCTTTGCACCAGCGTCAGTGCGGTCTTCGACCAAGTGAGCGGATCGGTTGATTGCATAATTTGCTGGTTCGCCAGCACCGTCCACATCCCGTGGTTGTCGAGGCCGTAGGTCAGCCCCCAAGCGGTCGTTTTATTGGCGGTCGTCCAGGCAGGCGTGTAATCAATCGCCGCGTTGACCGTCACCGTGCCGTTGCTGACGTTAGCGGTGTTGCCGTTGCCCGCCGAGCTTTTCACCTGCGCGGTGACGTTATAAGCGGTTGCGGACGCTGCCAGTGCATCGGTATCCGGCAGTTGCACATACCAGGTATTGTGTGCCGGGTCGACTACCACCGCGCCGCCCGGCTGCGAGGTGTAGGTTTTGCCGTTGATCACCACTTCGACGTACTGCCCACTGGCAAGCGCAGCGGTGATTACGCCGCTGATAATCGGCGTGGTGTCACGCGTGGTTTGGTTGGTGATTTGCGCCAGCGTGGTCGGAATAGAGGTATCCACCATCAGAACAAAATCACTGGAGGAGGTGATATTCCCTGCCAGATCCACCACTCGCGCACTGTAGGTGTACGCGCCACTGACCAGACCGCTGTCGCTGTAAGTCCAGTTCAGTGCGCCGACCATCGTCACCGCGCCTAACAGCAGGCCATTGCGGTAGAGATAAACCACTTCGCCGCTGGCCAGCGGGCCGGAGAGCACGCCGTTCAGCAGCGGCGTGGTGTCGTCGGTGGCCTGCGAACTGCTTAACGTCCCCTGACGCTGCCCGACATCATCGGTATACGACACAATAGTCGGCGTGGCGGTGGGGTTAATCGTATCGACCACCACCGTTTTCGACACCACCGGGCCGGTATTCCCCGCCAGATCCAGCACCCGCACCTGATAAACGTAGCTGCCATCGGTCAGCGTGCGGCTGTCGGTGTAAGTCCACTGCGTGCCGTTGGTGGTGAGCGTGGTCCAGGTCGCGCCGCCGTCGAGGCTAATCTGCGCCACTTCGCCGCTGGCAAGCCCCGCCCCCAGCGAACCGGTCAGCGTGAGCGTGGTATCACTGGTGATAAAGTCGGTGGCCGAACTCCCCGTGTCGGTGCTGATGCTGGCGATGGTCAACACCTGCGCCGGATTAACGGTGTCGATCTGCGCCGACTGGCTGCCCGTTGCGCCAATGTTGCCTGCCAGATCGACCACCCGCACCTGCCAGGTTGTCGTGCCGTTAGTCAACGTGCGCCCGTCAGCGTATGTCCAGTTCAGGCCGTCTGCCGCCAGCGTCACGTTCACCCAGGTTGCGCCGTTGTCGGTACTGATTTGCGCGAACTCGTTAGCACCGAGCGCCGCGCCCAGTACGCCGCGCACGGTAAGCGTGGTGTCGCTGGTAATAAAATCGCTGCTGCTGGCTCCGGTGTCATCGCTGATGCCGGTAATGGTGATGCTTTTTGCCGCTTCCGGGCTGGTGGTGTCAACCACCACGTTTTGCGTCGCGGTCTGCCCGACGTTCCCCGCCAGATCCACCACCCGCACCGTGTAGTTCCAGGTGCCGTCGGTCAGTGTGCGACCATCGGCATAGCTCCAGTTGGTGCCGATAACGGTTAAAGTGGCCCAGGTAACGCCGCCGTCGAGGCTGATTTGCGCCCGTTCATCGGCGGCAAGCGTTGCGCCGAGCGTCCCACGCACGGTCAGTGTGGTGTCGCGGGTAACAAAATCGCTGCTGCTTAAACCGGTGTCATCGCTAATGCCCGCAATGGTGATGGTTTTGCTCGCCAGCGGCGCGCTGGTGTCCACGGTGACTATCTGGCTGGCGGTCGCGCCGATATTTCCGGCGGTGTCGATAACCCGCACCTGGTAGTTGTAGTTGCCGTCGGTCAGCGTGCGCCCGTCAAGGTACGTCCAGGTCAAACCGCTTACCGACAGGTTCTGCCAGGTGGTGCCGCCGTCGATGCTGATTTGTGCGAACTCACCGGCAGAAAGCGTCGCCCCCAGCGTGCCGCTCACCGCAAGCGTCGTGTCGCTGGTGACAAAATCGTTAGTGATCAAGCCGGTATCGGTGGTGATCGCGCTAATGGCGATGGTTTTCACCGCTGGATCTGGGGCGATGGTATCGATCACCACGTTCTGGCTGTCGGTCGCGCCGACATTGCCCGCCGCATCAATGACCCGCACCTGATAGAGATAGTTACCATCGGTCAGCGTGCGGCTGTCGTTGTAGCGCCAGGTCGTGCCGGTCACAGTGAGCGTGCTCCAGGTTACCCCGCCGTCGATACTGATTTGCGCCGTCTCGTTACTGGCAAGCGCAGCGGTCAGCGAGCCGTTGACCACCACCGGGCTGACGCTGGTGATAAAGTCGCTGGCGCTAAGGCCGGTGTCGGCTTGCAGGGAATCGATATTAATGGCCATCGCCGGAGCGCTGAGATCAACGGTAATGGTGTGATTGTTGCTGCCAGTGTTGCCAATGGCGTTGCTCACCGAGGCGTTAATCACGTAGGCGTTGCCATCTGCCAGCGCGGTGACATCGGCGCTGCCGAGGGTGTAGCTCCAGCTACCACCGGTCTGCACCGTGGTGGTGTAGGTTTTGCCGTTTAAAGTCAGGGTCAGCGTCTGACCGACCGGCGCGGTGGTGGTGCCGCTGATCACCAGCGATGAGCCGTGTTCCGCCGCATTCACCACATCATCACCCGCGAAGGTGTTGATGGTGACCGTGGGGACGTCGCCGTTCAACGTGACGCCACGGCTGGCGCTGCCGGAGTTTCCGGCCTGATCGCTGACCGTCGCGCTGACGGTGTAGCTGCCGTCGCTTAATCCGACAAACTGCTGAGCCGGAATAAATACCGACCAGCTTCCTCCGCTACCAACCGTTGCAGTCCAGGTTTGCCCGTTAAAAGTGACAGTCACCGTCTGACCGACTTCGGCGGTGGTGGTGCCGCTGATGGTTTGTCCTGCAAGCTGCTCGGCGTTGTTGATAATATCGTCGCCCGCCACCGTGGCGATGGTGATCGTCGGCGCAACGGTGTCGACAGTCAGTGCGTGCGTGGTCTGTCCGGGGTTACCGGCGTGGTCGTTCACGCTGGCGGTAATGGTCTGTGCGCCCTGCCCAAGTGTTGCCAGATCTGCCGCTGGCACGTTCAGCGCCCAGGTACCATTGGCGGCAACCGTGGCGGTGTAGGTTTTACCGCCAAAGGTCACGGTGACCGTCTGTCCCACTTCCGCGCTGGTCGAGCCGTTAAGGGTTAACGGCTGCTGCTGTTCAGCGGCGTTGAGTCGGTCGTCCGTCGAAACGGTATTAATGCTGATCACCGGCGCGGTGAGATCTACCGCCACGCTGCGCGAAGCCGTAGCGCTGTTTCCGGCGCTGTCCTGGGCGGAGGCACTGACCGTGTAGCTGGTGCCATCGGCTAGTGCGGCGACGTCTGCCGCAGGCACATTCACGCTCCAGCTCCCGTTGCTTTGAATGGTGGCGCTATAACCTTTGCCGTTAAGCAACACGGTGACTACGGTGCCAGTGGCAAAGTTCGTTCCGGTGCCACTCAGGGTCAGCGCACTGCCTGCTTCGGCGGCGTTAATGAGGTTATCGCCGCTGATGGTACTGACCGAAAGTGACACCGCCGCCGTATTCACCTGCACGTTGTGCGTCTGGGTGCTGCTGTTGCCTGCGCTGTCGGTGATGGTGGCGCTGATGGTCACCGTACCGTCCGCAAGGCCGGAAATCACACTGGCTGGCACGCCAACGCTCCAGTTGCCGCTGGCATCGGTGCTGGTGACATACTGCTGCCCGGCGATAGTCACCACCAGGCGGTCGCCCGCGACTGCGCCCGTGGCGGTGCCGCTGATAATCTGCGCCTGAGTGTGTTCGACGTTGTTAATCACATCATCGCCCGCCACGGTATTAAAGCTAATCACCGGCGCGGTGGTATCGACGGTTACGCCTTTGCTGGCGCTGCCAGGATTACCCGCCAGATCGCTGACCGTGGCAGTCAGGGTGTAACCATTATTAGCAAGCGTGGTTAAGGCGCTGGCAGGCAGCGTTAAGCTCCAGCTACCATCCGCCTGCACCGTGGTCTGGTAGGTAGTGCCGTTAAGCGTGACGGTCAACGTTTGCCCCGCTTCCGCCGTACTGGTGCCGGAAACCGTTACGCCCGCCGCCGCTTCGCTGGCATTGATGATGTTATCGCTGGCAATGGTGTTGATGGTCACCATTGGCACGGCGCTATCGACGCTGTATTCATGCGTTGCCGTGGCGCTGTTGCCGTTGACGTTAGTCACCCGCACCAGGGCGCTGGCATCGCCATCACGCAGAGCCGCCATATCCGCGGCCGGAACGGTGGTGCTCCAGCTACCGTTTGCCGCCACCGTGGCGCTGTAAGTTTTGCCGCCAAAGGTAACGGTAACGATTTGCCCCGCTTCGACGCCGGAGGTGCTGCCGGAGAGCGTTAACGCCGCGCCTTTTTCGGCGGCGTTAATCACATCATCGCTGCTGATGGCGTTAATGCTGATGGCAACGGCGGTGAGATCAACGGTGACCGGATGGGTAATGCTGGTCTGGGTTCCGGCACTGTTCGCGCCGCTAACGCTAATGTTCAGCGCTCCCGCAGGCCAGTTGCTGACATCCGCCGCCGGAACGCCGACGCTCCAGTTGCCGTTCGCCAGCACCGTTGCAGCGTAAGTTTGATTATTAATCACCACCGTCAGCGCCGTGCCTGCGGCAAAGCCGGAGCTGCTGCCGGAAATCACCTGCGCCTGACCATGTTCGATGATATTGACCACATCATCGCCTGCAACGGTGTCGACTCGCAGACCTGGCAGACTGGCGTCAATGGTGATATCGCGCGTGCCGCTGCCGGTGTTGCCAACAGCGTTGGTGACCGAGGCGTTAACGGTTAACTCACCGTTACCCAGCGCCTGCCAGTCGGCGGCAGGCACGCTCACGTTCCAGCTTAAATCTGGCTGGACGGTGACGCTGTAGGTTTTGCCGCCCAGCGTAACGGTGACGGTGCTGCCCGCCGCCGCACCGGTTACCTGGCCGCTGATAGTTTGTGCACTGCCTGCTTCAGCGACGTTGATAATGTCGTCCGTTGCCACCGGATTAATGGTTACGCCCGGCAGCGCGGTATTGACCTGCACGTTATGGCTGGCGGTGCTGCTGTTGCCCTGGGCGTTGGTGACGCTCGCCGTCACGCTGTAGGTGGCTTCGCCCAGCGCACTGACCGCCGAGGCGGGCACGGTAACGCTCCAATTGCCGGAGGCATCGGTGGTGGCGCTGTAGTTTTGTCCATTCAGCGTAACGGTGATCGCCGTGCCCGCAGGTTGATCGCTGGTGCCGGAAAGCGCCAGATTCGATCCTTTTTCAGTGGCGTTGATCACGTCATCGCCCGCGATGGTGTTGATGCCAATCACTGGCGCGCTGAGGCTGACGGTCACGGTGCGGCTGGCGTCGTCGCTGTTACCCGCCCGATCGCTGACGCTGGCGGTGATGGTCTGTGCACCGCTACCCAGCGCCGTCACATCCGCCGCCGGTACACCGACGCTCCAGTTACCGGAGGCGTCCAGCGTGGTGGTGTAGGTTTTGCCGTTGAGCACAACGCTCACCACGTCGCCCGCTTCTCCGCCAGTGCTGGTGCCGGAAATCACCAGCGCCTGCGCGTGTTCAGCATCGTTGATGATGTCATCGCCCGCCACGGTGTTAATGGTGAGAACCGGCGCGGTGGTGTCTACCGCCAGATTATGGCTGGCGTTACCGGGGTTGCCCGCTTTGTCGTTGACCGTGACGCTGACGGTGTAATTGCTTGCGGTCAGCGCGCCTAAGGCTGAAGTAGGGACGCTGACGCTCCAGCTACCGTCCGCCTGTACATTCCCGGTGTAGGTTGCGCCGTTGAGGGTGACGGTGACCGTCTGCCCGGTTTCGGCGGTGCTGGTGCCGCTGAGGGTGAGCGGGCTTCCCGCCTCCGTGGCGTTAAGGATATCGTCGCTGGCGATGGTGTTAATGGTGAGCGTCGGCGCGCTGGCATCAACACTGTACGCATGGGTTGCCGAGGCGTTATTGCCGCTCGCGCTGCTCACGCTGGCCTGCACGTTCGCCGCGCCGTCTGGCAGAGTTGCCAGATCCGCCGCCGGAACAGTTACGCTCCAGCTCCCGTTAGCGGCGACGCTTGCGGTGTAAGTTTTGCCGCCAAAGGTGACGGTAACGGTTTGCCCGCTTGCAATCCCGCTGGTGCTGCCGGAAAGGGTCAGGTCGGTGCCTTTTTCGGCGGCGTTAATCACATCATCGCTGGCAACGGTGTTGATGCTGATAGCTACCGCCGTTAAATCGACGGTGAACGGATGGCTGACGTTGACCGGATTTCCGGCGCTGCTCTGGCCGACGACTTCAACGGTTAACGGCCCCGCAGGCCAGGTGCTGACGTTCGCCGCCGGAATGCCTACGCTCCAGCTACCGTCCGCCTGTACCGTGGCGGCATAGGCCACGCCGTTGATGGTGACCGTCAGCGCTGCGCCGGTATTCAGGCCGCTACTGCCGCCGGTGATCACCAGCGCCTGCCCGTGTTCGATGCTGTTGACGATATCATCGCCCGCCACGGTATCGACGCGCAGCCCCGGCAGATTGGCATCAATGTTGATATCCCGCGTGCCGCTGCCGGTGTTGCCACTGGCGTTGGTGACCGAAGCGTTAATGGTCAAATCGCCATTGCCCAGTGCCTGGAGATCGGCTGCCGGAACGCTGACGCTCCAGCTTAAATCGGCCTGAACTTGTGCAGTATAAGTATTGCCACCCAGCGTGACAGTAACCGTATCGCCTGCGGCGGCGCGGGTCACCGCCCCACTGATGGTTTGATCGGCGCCCGCTTCAGCGGCGTTGATAATATCGTCGCCCGCCACGGTGTTGATGGTGACGCCCGGCAGGCCGCTGTCGACCAGTAAATTTGCCTGGCTGCTGACCGTGTTGCCCACTGCACTGGTGGCGCTGGCGCTGACGGTATAGTTGGCCTGACCTAAGGCTGCCAGATCGCTCGCCGGTACGGTTAACGTCCAGTTGCCTGCTGCGTCGGTGGTGGCACTGTAGTTATGACCGTTAAGCGTGACGGTCACCTGTGCGCCGGTCGCCAGCCCGGAGCTGCTGCCGCTGATGGTCAACGGCTGGCCTTTTTCATCGGCGTTCAAAACGTTATCGCCGCTGATGGCGTTAAAGGTAATTGATGGCAGACCGGTATTGACCGTCACCTGATGGGTGGCGCTGCCGCTGTTTCCGGCGGCATCGGTGACACTGGCGTTAATGGTGACCGTACCGTTCGCCAGCGCCGAGACGACGCTTGCCGGTACGCCGACACTCCAGTTACCGCTGGCATCCAGCACGGTGGTAAAGGTATTTGTGCCGATAGTCACCGTGACGGTGCTACCGGTTGCCGCGCCAGTGGCGGAGCCGCTGATAATCTGCGCCTGGGCGTGTTCTGTGGCATTGATGACATCATCGCCCGCTACCGTGTTGATGGTGACGAGCGGAACGGAAGTATCAACGGTCAGATTGTGGTTAACGGAGGCCGGGTTTCCGGCTTTGTCGCTCACCGCCGCGCTGACGGTGTAGTTACTGGCGGTCAGGGCGCTTAACGCTGCTGGCGGCACGCTGACGCTCCAGCTACCGTCCGTTTGTACCGTGCCGGTATAATTTGCGCCATTGAGCGTGACGGTCACCGTTTGCCCCACTTCCGCCGTACTGCTGCCGGTGATGGTCAGCGCCGTACCGGCTTCGACGGCATTAAGAATATCGTCGCCCGCAATAGTGTTGATGGTCACCGTTGGCGCGCTGGCATCGACGCTGTAAGCGTGGGTCGTGGTGGCGCTGTTGCCGTTAACGTTGCTGACGCTGGCCTGCGCGCTGGCATCGCCATCACGCAGGGCGGCCATATCCGCCGCCGGAACCGTGGTACTCCACGAACCATTCGCAGCCACCGTGGCGCTGTAGGTTTTGCCGCCAAAGGTGACGGTGACCGTTTGCCCGGCTTCCACGCCGGACGTGCTGCCGGAGAGCGTTAACGCCGCGCCTTTTTCGGCGGCGTTAATCACATCATCGGCGGTAATGGCGTTGATGCTGACGGCAATCGCCGTGAGATCGACGGTGACCGGATGCGTGACGCTGACCGGATTTCCGGCAGTGGTGCTACCGCTCGCCGTAATCGTGACCGTCCCCGCAGGCCAGGCGCTGACATCCGCCGCCGGAACACCGACGCTCCATGAACCATCGGCTAAAACCGTTGCGCTATAGGTCTGGTTATTAATCGAAACCGTGAGTACCGCACCCGCAGCCAGACCGGAACTGCTGCCGGTAATCACCAGCGCCTGCCCGTGCTCGATGATATTAACCACATCATCGCCCGCGACAGTATCGACCCGCAGACCGGGGAGATTCGCATCTATGGTGATTTCACGCGTGCCGTTACCGGTATTGCCTACGCTGTTCGTCACCGTGGCTGAAATGGTCAGCTCGCCGTTGCCCAATGCCTGTAAAGCGGCTGCCGGAATATTAATACTCCAGCTTAAATTCGCCTGCACCGTGGCGGTGTAAGTCGCTCCGCCGAGCGTGACGGTCACCGTGTCGCCCGCCGCCGCGCCCGTCACCTGACCGCTGATGGTTTGATCTGCCCCGGCTTCGGCGGCGTTAATAATATCGTCCGTTGCCACAACGTTAATGGTGACGCCTGGCAGCGCGGTATTGACCTGTACGTTATGGCTGGCGGAACCGCTGTTGCCATCAACATCGGTTGCGGTGGCGGTCACCGTATAAGTCGCTTCACCAAGCGAACCCACCGCAGACGCCGGAACGGTCACGCTCCAGTTCCCGGAAGAATCGGCTGTGGTGGTGTAATTTTGCCCATTGAACGTGACGGTTACCTGCGTGCCCGCAGGCTGGTTGCTGGTGCCGGAAATCGCCAGATCCGCGCCTTTCTCCGTGGCGTTGATAATGTCGTCGACGGCAATCGTGTTAATGCCGAGCACCGGCGTGCCGAGCGCCACGCTAACGACGTGCGAGGCCGTGCCGCTGTTGCCTGCGGAGTCGGTGACCGTGGCGGTAATGGTTACATCGCCCTGCGCCAGTGCGGAAATTACGCTGGCAGGCACGCCGATGCTCCAGTTGCCGTTGGCGTCCAGCACGGTGGTATAGGTGGTCGTGCCAATGGTAACGGAAACCGTGTTACCGGTGGTCGCGCCCGTTGCCGAGCCGCTGATAACCTGTGCCTGGGCGTGTTCTGTGGCATTAATCACGTCATCGCCCGCCACCGTGTTGATGGTGACAACCGGAGCGGCAAGATCCACCGTCAGGTTATGCGTTGCCGAGGCCGGGTTGCCTGCTTTGTCGCTGACCGATGCACTGACCGTATACGAATTAGCGGTGAGGTTAACTAAATCGCCAGTCGGTACGCTGACGCTCCAGCTTAAATCTGGCTGCACGGTGGCAGTGTATTGGTTGCCACCAAGCGTGACCGTCACCGTATTCCCCGCTTCTGCCGTTCCCGTTACCTGCCCGCTGATGGTCTGGTTAACGGCGATTTCAGCGGCGTTGATAATGTCATCGCCTGCTACGGTATTAATGATCACCCCAGGCAGCAGCGATTCGACATTCACCGTATGCGTTGTGCTGCCGCTGTTGCCCGCGCTGTCGGTAGCGGTGGCGCTAATCGAATAAACCGCCTCGCCCAGCGCACCGACCGCCGAAGCTGGCACGGTAACGCTCCAGTTACCGGAACCATCGGTGGTGGCGCTGTACGCCAGGCCGTTCAACATCACAGTGACCGTGGTGCCGGTCGCCAGACCGCTGGAGCCGCCGCTGATGGTCAGATCCTGGGTTTTCTCCGTATTGTTAATGATGTCATCGCCGGAGACGGTGTTGATGGTCAGCGTCGGGCCACTGAGATCAACGGTCACATCGTGGGTCGTGCTGTCGCTGTTGCCCGCGCGATCGCTCAGGCTGGCGGTGATAGTCTGGCTGCCGGTGGCCAGCGCCGTAACATCCGCCGCCGGAATGCCGACGCTCCAGTTACCGGAGGCGTTCAGCGTGGTGGTGTAGTTTTTACCGTTCAGGTTAACCGTGACCACATCGCCCGCCGCCGCGCCCGTGCTGGTTCCGCTGACGACCAGCGCCTGCCCGTGTTCGATAGCGTTGATGATGTCATCGCCCGCAACGGTGTTAATGGTGAGATCAGGTGCGGTAACGTCCACCGCCAGCGCATGGTCGGCACTTGCCGGGTTACCCGCTTTGTCGCTCACCGTCGCAGTCACGGTATAGCTGCTGGCGGTTAATCCGCTTAAATCCGTTGCCGGAACGTTCACGCTCCAGGTGCCATCCGCCTGAACGGTGGTCTGGTAAGTGTTGTTATTGAGCGTAACGGTCAGCGTCTGTCCGGCCTGCGCCGTGGTGGTGCCGCTGATGGTTATCCCCGCGCCAGCTTCGCTTACGTTGAGAATATCGTCGCCAGCGATGGTGTTGATGGTCACAAGCGGCGCGGTGGCATCGACGCTGTACGCGCGATCCGCCTGGGCGCTGTTGCCGTTAATGTTGCTGACGCTCACCTGCACGTTGCCCGCGCCGTCCGGCAACGCAGCGAGATCGGCAGGTAACACGTTCACCGTCCAGCTACCGTTGGCTTCCACGGTAGTGGTGTAATTTTTGCCGCCAAAGGTGACGGTCACCGTTTGCCCGGCTTCCACGCCGCTGGTGCTGCCGCTCACCACCAGCGTTTCGCCTTTCTCGACGGCGTTGATCACATCATCGCCGGAAAGGGTGTTAATGGTGATGGCAACCGCCGCCAGATCGACGGTGACCGGATGGGTAATGGTGGAGGTTGTTCCGGCGCTGTTGGTGCCGCTTACCGTAATATCCACCGTACCCGCAGGCCAGTTGCTGACATCCGCCGCCGGAACACCGAGGTTCCATGTGCCGTCGGCTAACACCGTCGCGCCATAAGTGACGTTGTTGATAACAACCGTTAACGCCGTTCCTGCCGTTAACCCGGTGCTGCTACCGGTTACCACCAGTGCCTGATTGTGCTCAATGCTGTTAATGACATCGTCGCCCGCCACAGTATCGACCCGTAAGCCAGGCAGATTGGCGTCGATTGTGATATCGCGCGTACCGCTGCCGGTGTTGCCGACGCCGTTAGTCACCGAGGCGTTTACGGTGAGAGAGCCGTTGCCGATGGCCTGAATATCCGCCGCCGGAACGCTGACGCTCCAGCTTAAGTTAGCCTGCACCGTGGCGGTGTAGGTGTTGCCGCCCAGCGTCACGGTGACCGTATTGCCCGCCGCTGCGCCCGTCACCTGACCGCTGATGGTTTGCGCGTTACCGGATTCAGCAGCGTTAATAATATCGTCGGTCGCCACCGCGTTAATGGTGACAGCAGGCAAGGCGCTGTTGACCAGCACGCTATGGCTGGCGGAGTTGCTGTTGCCCGCGCTGTCTGTGACGTTCGCGGTTACTGTGTAGTTAGCTTCACCCAGCGCGCTAACCGCCGAAGCTGGCACCGTGGCGCTCCAGTTGCCGGAAGCATCTGTGGTGGCGGTGTAATTTTGCCCGTTCAGCGTCACTGTAACCGTAGTGCCCGCTGGCTGATTACTGGTGCCGGTGATTTGCAGATCCGCGCCTTTTTCCGTGGCGTTAATCACGTCATCCGTAGCAATGGTGTTGATGCCAATGGTTGGCGAGGTCAGATTCACGGTAACCGTGCGGCTGGCGTCATCGATGTTGCCTGCCGCGTCGGTAATGGTCGCGGTGATGGTTTGCGCACCGCTGCCCAGCGCAGTGACATCTGCCGCCGGAACGCCGACGCTCCAGTTGCCGGAAGCGTCCAGCGTCGTGGTGTAGGTTTTACTGTTTAACGTGACGGTGATGACATCGCCCGCTTCCCCGCCGGTGCTGGAACCGGAGATCACCAGCGCCTGTCCGTGTTCGGAGGCGTTAATAATGTCATCGCCGGAGACGGTGTTGATCGTTAATACCGGAACAGTGAGATCCACCGCCAGACCGTGAATTGCGGTCGCCGGGTTACCCGCCTTGTCGTTTACCGAGGCGCTGACAGTGTACGGGCTGGCGGTCAGATTGCTGAGATCTGTTGTCGGTACGCTGACGCTCCAGCTTCCGTCCGCCTGAACGGTGCCGGTATAGCTGACGCCATTAAGCGTGACGGTTACCGTCTGACCCGCTTCGGCGCTACTGGTGCCGTTGATGGTTAACGGATTGCCCGCCTCAGCGGCGTTAAGAATATCGTCGGAATGGTATTGATGGAAAGCGTGGGTGCCGTGGCATCGACGCTGTAGGCGTGGGTTGCCGAAGCCGTGTTGCCGTTAACGTTGCTGACGCTGGCCTGCACCGTAGCGTCACCGTCGCGTAACGCGTTGAGATCGGCGGCGGGTACGCTGGTTGTCCAGCTACCATCGCCCGCTACAGTGGCGGTATAAGTTTTGCCGCCAAAGGTGACGGTGACGGTTTGCCCCGCTTCCACGCCGGAGGTGCTGCCAGAAAGGGTTAAATCTGCCCCTTTTTCAGCAGCGTTAATCACATCGTCGCCGGAAACGGTGTTAATGGAAATCGCCACCGCCGCCAGATCGACGGTGACCGGATGGGTGATGGTGACCGGGTTTCCGGCACTACTGGCGCCTGAAACCGTAATATTCACCGTCCCCGCAGGCCAGTTGCCCACATCTGCCGCCGGAACACCGACGCTCCACGTGCCATCGGCTAATACTGTCGCAGCGTAAGTGACCGTGTTAATCACCACCGTCAGCGCCGCGCCCGCAGCCAGCCCGCTGCTGCTACCGGTTATCACCAGCGCCTGAGTGTGCTCGATGCTATTGACCACATCATCGCCCGCCACGGTATCGACGCGCAGACCAGGCAAATTGGCGTCGATAGTAATATCTCGCGAACCGCTGCCGGTATTGCCCACGCTGTTGGTCACCGAGGCGTTAACCGTCAGGTCGCCATTACCGATGGCCTGAATATCCGCTGCCGGAACGTCCACGCTCCAGCTTAAATTGCCCTGCACGGTGGCGGTATAGGTTTTCCCGCCAAGCGTTACGGTGACGGTATCGCCCGCCGCTGCGCCCGTCACCTGGCCGCTGATAGTCTGGGCGGAACCCGATTCCGTCGCGTTAATAATATCGTCGGTCGCCACCGGATTAAGGGTGACGCCAGGCAGCGCGGTATTGACCTGCACATTATGACTGGCGGAATTGCTGTTACCCGCGCTGTCGGTGACGTTCGCCGTCACCGTGTAGCTGGCTTCGCCCAGCGCGCCGACAGCAGAGGCTGGCACTGTGGTACTCCAGTTGCCTGCGGCGTCTGTCGTCGCGGTGTAATTTTGCCCGTTAAGCGTCAGCGTAATTGTGGTGCCTGCGGGCTGATTACTGGTGCCAGATATTTGCAGATCCGCGCCTTTTTCGCTGGCGTTAATGACGTCATCGGTGGCGATGGTGTTAATGCCAATAGTCGGCGCGGTAAGGTTAACGGTAACCGTGTGCGTCTCGCTGTCGCTGTTGCCTGCCGCATCGGTAACGCTCGCCGTTACGGTCTGCGGGCCACTGCCAAGCGCGGTGACGTCCGCCGCCGGAACGCCGACGCTCCAGTTGCCGGAGGCATCAAGCGTCGTGGTGTAGGTTTTACTGTTTAGCGTAACGGTGACGACATCCCCCGCTTCTCCACCGGTGCTGGAACCAGAAATCACCAGCGCCTGCCCGTGTTCGGCGGCGTTAATAATGTCATCGCCGGCAATGGTGTTGATGGTGAGTACCGGAACGGTGAGATCCACCGCCAGATTATGCGTGGTGCTCGCCGGGTTGCCCGCTTTGTCATTGACCGTCGCCGTCAGGGTATGGCTGCCATCCGTCAACGCTGCGAGATCTGCCGCCGGAATATTGATGCTCCAGGTGCCATCGGCCTGTACCGTTGCCTGATACGTCTGCACGGTTGGGCTATTGAGCGTTACCGTAACAATCTGCCCCGCTTCGGCGGTGGTGCTACCGCTCACCGTCACGCCCGCATCGGCTTCGCTGCCATTGACGATATTGTCGCTGGCAACGGTATTAATAATGATGGTTGGCGCACTGCTGTCGACGCTGTAGTTATGCACCGCCGAGGCGCTATTGCCGTTGACGTTGCTGACGCTGGCCTGCGCGGTGGCGGCACCATCAGTTAATGACGCTAAATCAGCGGCGGGTACGGTGGCAGTCCAGCTACCATCGCTCGCCACGCTGGCAGTGTAATTTTTCCCGCCAAAGGTCACGGTGACCGTTTGTCCGGCTTCTACGTTAGTGGTGGTGCCGGAAAGGGTTAAATCAGCGCCTTTTTCTGCGGCATTAATCACGTCGTCCGTGGCGATGGTGTTGATAGAAATAGCCGCCGGAGTGAGATCGACCGTCACTGGATGAGTGATGCTCACCGGATTTCCGGCACTACTTTCCCCGGACACGGCAACCGTCACCGTCCCCGCAGGCCAGGCGCTAACCTGCGCCGCCGTGACGCCCACGCTCCAGCTACCATCGGCCTGCACCGCAGTGGTGTATTCCACATTATTAATCGTGACGGTAAGCGGCGTGCCTTCTGCCAGCCCCGAGCTGCTGCCGGTGATGACCAGCGCCTGCCCGTGTTCGATGATATTGACCACATCATCACCCGCCACCGTATCGACCCGTAAACCAGGCAGATTGGCGTCAACGGTGATATCCCGCGTACCGCTGCCGGTGTTGCCGTTTTCATTGGTGACTGAGGCGCTCACCGTCAAATCACCATTACCCAGCGCCTGGATATCCGCCGCCGGAACGCTCACGCTCCAGCTTAATCCAGGCTGTACGGTGGTGGTGTAGGTATTGCCACCCAGCGTAACGGTTACCGTGTCGCCAACGGCGGCTCCAGTCACCTGCCCGCTGATGGTTTGCGCTACGCCCGCTTCGGCGGCGTTAATGATATCGTCGGTTGCTACCGGATTAATGGTCACGCCGGGCAGCGCGCTGTCGACCAGGAGGTTATGGCTGGCGGTGGCGCTATTGCCGATACCGCTGGTCACCGCTGCTGTCACCGTATAGTTGGCCTGGCCTAATGCGGTTACCGCCGATGCCGGAACCGTCACGCTCCAGTTGCCGGAGGCGTCGGTCGTCGCCGTATAATTTTGCCCGTTCAATGTCACGGTGATGGCGGTATTAACAGGCTGATCGCTGGTGCCGGTAATTTGAACATCGGCTCCTTTTTCGCTGGCGTTAATCACATCGTCGCCAGCAATGGTGTTAATACCAATCACCGGCGCGGCGGTATCGACCGTGACGGTCAGTGACTGGCTGCCCGTGTTTCCGGCTTTGTCGGTTACCGAGACGCTGACAGGATAACTGCCGTCCGCCAGCCCACTGACCACCGAGGCCGGAACGCCCAGACTCCAGTTGCCGGAAGCATCCACCACCGTGGTGTAATTCTCATTATTCAGCGTCACGGTGACGATATCGCCCGCCTGTGCGCCAGTGACCGTGCCGCTGATGATTTGCGCCTGAGCATGTTCCGGCGTGTTGATGACGTTATCGGTCACCACCGGATTAATGGTCACCACCGGCGGCGTGGCATCCACCAGTGCCACGCGTGAAACGCTGGTCGGGTTACCGGCGACATCGTTCACGCTGGCAGTGACCGTGGCGTTGCCGTCAGCCAGCGCGTCAACGTTGGCGGCGGGAACGGTCACACTCCAGGTGCCGTCTGACTGCACGGTGCCCTGATAGGTCTGCCCATTCAGCGTGACCGTTACCGTCTGCCCTGGCTGGGCGTCGGTGGTGCCGGTGATAGACAAATCTTGTCCGCTTTCAGTGGCATTAATGATGTTATCGGCGGTCAGCGAATCGATGCTTAAGGCCGGAGCCTGGCTATCGACGGTAATCGTGCGGGAGGTGTCGCCGGTGTTACCGCTGGTATTAGTGACAGTTGCGGTGATTTCCGTTGCGCCATCTGACAGGCTACTGACTGTACTGGCGGGTACGGTCAGACTCCAGGAACCGTCGTTCTGTACTGTGGTCGTCAGGGTTTGCCCGGCGAATTTCACCACCACAGTTTGCCCGGCCTCGACGCCCTGGGTGGTGCCAGTCAGCGTCAGCGGCGAGCCTTTTTCTGCGGCGTTGATAATGTCATCGCCGGAAACGATGTTGATAGCGATCGCCACTTCACCCGCATCAACAAGCACGTTGTGGTCGATAGAGACCGGGTTACCTGCCGGGTCTGTTGCACTGGCCGTCACGACGACCGTGCCTGCACTGAGCGCCTGCAAGTCCGCAGCCGGAACGCCCACCTGCCAGTTGCCGTTGCTGTCGGTCACGCCTTGATACGTTTCGTTGCCGAGCGTTACCGTCACGGTGGTGCCCGCGGGAAGATGGCTACTGCTACCAGAAATAACCAGATCTTGTTGCTGTTCGAGGGCGTTAATAACGTCATCGCCGGAAATAGTATTAATACGCAGACCCGGCAGCGTGGCGCTGATGGTGATATCACGTTCACCATTACCGGTGTTGCCGTGTCCGTTCGTCACAGAGGCGTTGATTGTTAATGCGCCATCGCCCAGCGCCTGTAAATCAGCCGCCGGAACGTTCACACTCCAGGTGAGGTTGCTCCCCACCGTCGCCGTGTACGTATTGCCACCCAGCTCAATGGTTACAGTATCGCCCTGCACTGCGCCCACTACGCGCCCGCTCAGGGTTTGATCTGCCGCCGCTTCGGCATTGTTCACCACGTTGTCGCCCGCAAAGGTGTTGATAATCACCTGCGGCAGCACCGTATCGACCAGTAAGTTGCTTTGCGCGGTTCCCGTATTGCCGGTCACATCCGTGGCGCTGGCGGTAACAATATAGTTGGTGTTTGCCAGGTTCAGGACATCGCTTACTGGCACGCTCAATGACCACACGCCGCCGTTAACCTGCGCACTATAAGTGACATTATTCAGCGTCACGTTAACCGTGCCGCCATCGGGCAAATTGCTGGTGCCGCTTAACGTTAGCGGCTGCTGAGACTCCAGCGCATTCAGTACGTTATCACCGCTGATGGGATCTATCGCCACCTGCGGCGCGACGCCCGCCAGGATGATGTTATGAGTCGCTGTACCGGTATTTCCGGCAGCATCGGTAACCGTGACAATAAGGTCGTTAGGCCCACGCGCCAGCGTGCGGGTTACCGCTGGATCCAGAGCGACATTCCAAGTGCCGTCTGCCAGCACCACACCGGTCAGAACCGTGGCACCTAATTTGACGGTGACCGTGTCGCCAGGTGAAGCCCCACTGACCCGCCCGGAAATAATCTGTGCCACAATCTGTTCAGCGGTGTTAAGAACATCGTCACCCGCAACGGTGTTAACGCTGACCACAGGCGCACTGGTGTCTACCGTGAAATTTGCGCTGTTGCTGGTGGCGTTTCCTGCCCGGTCGCTGACGCTGGCATTTACGGCGTAGTTACCCTCCGTCAGTGCCTGCACTTCTGCGGCAGGCAGCGTCACCTGCCATGTGCCGTCGCTACCGACGATTGCTGTATGGCTTTTACCGTTTACTGTCAGGGTAACGGTTTGTCCCGCTTCAGCATTCGATGTACCACTTAACACCAGCGCGGCGTTATGTTCCGCGGCGCTGACAATGTTGTCCTGAGCGATAGCATTGATGGCAAGCGTCGGCGGCTGGGTATCGACTGTTAATAGTTGCGCACCAGTGACCGTATTGCCCGTGGCATCTTTACCACTAACCAGTACTGCCTGGTTCCCTTCAGCTAACGCCTGCGCATCGGCAGTCGGCACCTGCACGCTCCACGCGCCGTTAGCCCCGACGGTAGTCGTGTAAGTTTTGCCGTTAAGCGTGACGGTGAGTTCTGTTCCCTGTGCCAGATGGCTACTGCTGCCAGAAAGTGTAAATCCGCCAGCCTGCTCGCTGGCGTTAATAATGTTATCGCCTGCGGTGGTGGCAACCTGTACGGCGGCCTGACTGTTGTCGATAGTTAACGTTATCGAACCGGCATCGGTGATGGTGTTGCCGACAATTTGCACGACTGACCAGGTATGTTCACCGGCACTTTGTGTAGGTAAAGAAACGCTCCAGTGCCCGTTGCTGTCTACCTGTGTACTGGCGATGGTGTTGCCGTTGCTGTCTTTGATCTGGATGGTCGCCCCCGCCTGTCCGCTGCCGCTAAAGGTTGGCGTGGTGTCATCGGTGATGTCATTGGTAGCGAGAATGCCGCGCTGGTCGCCCTGATTATCGGTCACTAAAAATGACGGGGTAGCATTGCCTGGTTCGGCTGGCGGTGGGTTATTAACCACTTCAGTTTTCGAATCATCACCACCACCACTTGCCAGCAAAGCGCCAAGCGCGCCGCCACCTACCGCTGCACCCGCTAACCATCCCCACGGGAAGGTGCTCGTCTGAGCAACGGTATCAAGAAATGGTGCAATACTTTCAATGGCTGCAGTATGGGCTACCAGCTCCACAGGGGCTAAACCACCCGCAGCAGTATCAGCAAAAGTGACATGTGTAAGCTGTTGTCCATCGGCAAAGACCAGCTCCGATTGTTCAGTTGAATTAGCCGCTTGCAAAAAATAGCCATTGCAACGGACAACCGTACCATCCTGCATATAAATCAGCAGGTCATTTCCTTCGCGAACATAACGTGCGACGGCAGATGCCTGAGCATGAACCTGCACCACAGATGGCTCATAAATAACAACCGTGACGTCGCCCGGATTAATCAGCGTTTGTTTGACGGATGTTTTACGCGAAATAACATCAATAATCAGGCTCGACGGTTAATAGATCATTCAGACTGCGTTTGCCTAATTTATATTCATTTTGGTACACATCTCGCGTTTTGTGCGCGCTTTCGGATTGCGCTAAACCTGCTTCTTCACGACCCCGTGCACCGGTCCAGTTGGCATACGCCACCGACGCCCGTTGCAGCACATCCAGTTTTGCCTGTTCGACCTGCGAGGCAGAGATTTTTTGTTGCCCTTCGGCTTGTTGCACCTGAGCAGAAACCGCGCCCCCCTGATACAGCGGCGCATTGACGTTCAACTGTAACTGGTCGTCCCAGTACGAACGGTCACTGGTCTGATAGCGCGTTTTGCCCCCCTGAATACTGAGCGTGGGCCAGTATTGCGCTTTGGTTTTTTCTACCCCGTACTGAGCCGACTGGCGTAAGTTTTCTGCCGCCAGCACCAGTGGGATGGACTGATAATCGATATTTTTTAGCGATACTGGCTGTTCGGCTAATTCGCCTGGCGGCGCGGCTATCGCCTCCGGCTGTACGCCGGTCAGCACCGCCAGTTGTGCTTTGGCGCTGGCCATCTGTGCCTGATATTGCTCCAGCGTCGAGCGCATTCCGGCAATACGCGTCTGGGCCTGTAATTCATCAGAAGATGAGTTCAGCCCGGCATTGGCGCGCAGTGCCGCCATGTTATAGACATTTTCCAGCGAGTGAATATTGCGTTGCGCCGCGTCACACAAAGCCTGATAACGGCTAACTTCCATATAGGCGGTCGCCGTTTTCTCTGCGACATCGGTCAGGGTGGCCATTAATTTAAAGCGGTAGCTATCACGAGCGGCAGTTTGCAGTTTGATATTGTTGTTAGTTTTACCAAAGTCATACACCAGTTGCGTCAGGGTTATGCCATAAGAAACGTTGTTATCCAGCCTGCCGCTGGAGTCAGTTTGTCGCGACGGGCCTGCGTTGCCGGTTAAACCCACGTGCGGATACCAGGCACTTTTGGCTTCATCGATTTGCGCTTCGCCAATACCTATCTGCGCCGCCTGTTGGGTGACGTCAGGGTTGCGGGCAAATGCGCGTAATATACTTTCCTGTAAGGATAAACTGGCAACCGGCGTAACCGCAGGGGCATTAGCCCATTGTGGTAACGGTGCAGCAAGCGCGTCTCCTCCCATCACAATAAAACTTATTAAAAATATCAGACCTTTATTTTTACGGTTTTTTAATTGTAATCGCGCCATAGGTAAGTCACTTCCTTCCAGGTCGTTATTTTAACTGATCTTTATAACCAGCATCATTTTATTTAAGAAGGGTAATAACTTGCGCATCTCTTTCGTTTTTACTTCCCCCTTTAAAAGAAATGCAGTTGAAAAGCTTATACGTCATTTATTAAGAATACACTACGACTTTTAGATTACCATCATCCTTGTTAAGAATAATCCATACCAGGAAGTGATAGAAATCACAGTTTTATCGTCTATATATCTTTTTTTTGTGAATTATTTATTAAAGGCATAAGAAAGGAGATTAATTTAAGGATAAAAATAAAAGCGCAGTACAGAAAGCACCGCGCACAGAAAAGTTTATACCGTTTTATTCCGTTTCATTACCATTGCCACAATAAGGCTTAGTAATAGTGCGCCAATAATCCACATCAGCGCACTGCTGCCCTGTGACCACAGACTGTAAATAAACCCGATGATCACCAACAACATAACCAGCGTGCCAACAACAAGGATCGGTAACGAGGCGTGAATATCATGACGCAGGCGGATAGCGACCATAAACACCGCCAGGTAGCAGATCAAAAAAGTGGCACTGGCGACGCTGGCGAGCGAGCCTAAATTCAGCGCCGCCGTCATCAGCATAATCAACACCACTACGATGATGTTTCCCCAGGTACTCTGCCGCCACAGGGATTTATTCATTAATTTCGGCAGTTCGCGCTCGCTGCCCATATTGTCCATGATGTTAAACACGGCAAACAGGTTGGCGTTGATGGCTGAGGCCGTCGCCAGTAAAGCGCCGATGACCACAATCACATAACCCACATGTCCGAGCAACGGAGAAGCGGCTTGCGCTACGGCGGTATCGGCATATTTTTCTAACTCTAATGCCGAAACATCGCTAAGTAGCACCAGCGCCAGCGCAATGTAGAGTAGCGTGGTAACGCCAATCGCCACCAGAAACGCCCGTGGCATAATGACCGCCGGATCTTTCACTTTATCCGCTGCGTTTGCCATCATGCCAAAGCCCGCATAAGCAAGGAAGGTTATCCCAATACAGGAGAAGAACGCGCCGGAGCTGGGTGGTGCAGAGACAGAAATGTGCGCTGGTTGTAGCGACCAGACGCCTGCGACGATCAACAACAACAGGATCATCATTTTGATGCCGACGAGGATCACTTCCAGCCGCCCTACCGCATGATTGCTTAAGGAGTTAAATAGTGTCATCAGCGCAATGATCGCCAGTGCGTACAGCAAAATAAGATGCTCATCCTGGCTGCCTTCATGCAAAAACTGCACGGCATAAGCGCCAAAGGCACGAGCCACCATCGCGATACTCACCGCCAGCGTCATCAGGTACAGTAACGATAGAGCCAGCGAAAAGACGCCATTACCTAATCCCCGACGAAAGAAGTCAATAATCCCGCCGTTACTGGGGTAACTCGCCCCAAGCCGCGCGTAGGCATAACCGGAAAACATCGCCACAATACCGCCAAAGGCAAAGGCGACCCAGGTCGAGGCTTCCATTAACAACGCGGCCTGCCCCAGCAGGGCAAAGATCCCCGCCCCCACCATCGCCCCAATGCCGATGGAAACGACATTCCATAGCCCGAGGGGTTTGTTATCGTTATCACCTTCCGTGTTCATCATGATCAGCCCTTAAACACGTTATAGCCGAGTTGTTTAGCGACCGATGCCACCATTTTTTGTCCGCGAACACTGTTGCCTTCTTCATCCAGCGGTGGCGAGAACGCGGCAATACCCATCACGCCAGGTACGACCGCCAGAATACCGCCGCCAACGCCGCTTTTTCCGGGCAACCCCACGCGATACGCCCAGTCACCGGAGCGACCATACAGTCCTTCCATCATCATTTCGGCCAGGATGTACGGTACATTATCGGCCTGAAGAATACGTTTTTGGCTTAGCGGATTAACACCGCCCGCCGCCAGCGTCGCGCCAAGCGTCGCCAGTTCAACGGTATTGATAAGCGTGGAGCACTGACGGGTGTACACGTCGCAGGCTTCCATCGCATCGCAATAGAGGTATCCGGAGGAATACAGTAGCCAGGCAATTGCGCGATTGTGGAAGTTGGTGGTCTGCTCTGACTGATTCACTTCATCAGAGAGCGCCACCTGCTCCCCAGCCAGTTGTTGTTGGATGAGTAAAATCCGCTGCCAGCGTTGCTCGGCATTGTCGGCTTTGATCAGACTGGTAGTGGCGATAGCACCTGCATTCACCAGTGGCGACAACGGTTTGCCGCCATGAAGTTCTAAGGCGATGACTGAATTAAAAGGCAATCCGGTCGGGTCAGCGCCAATTTTGTCCTGAACCGCCTGCGAGCCGACATCTTCCAGCGCGAGGGCTAACGTACAGACTTTCGAGATGGATTCCAGCGCAAAGCGGTAATCACTGTCACCCGCGCGATAGACGCTACCATCGCAAGTCACAATAGCCACTGCCGCCAGTTGGCTGGGGACATTCGCCAGAAAGGGAATGTAATCGGCATTTTGTCCGCCGCTCAGTGAATGATATTGGGTATATGCCTGGTCCACTGCCTGCTGTAAATTTTTTGCATCTGACATCTTTTGTTAACTCCTTTTTATAGATGCGGGAGGTTATTCCTCACCCCGATGCCAATTTTCAGGCATCCTGATTTAACTTAGCACCCGCAAATTAACTACAGGAAAACAAAGAGATAATTGTCTGATTCTGATGGAAATTGAGCCAATTTTTTAATCTTCACTGACTTTTATCCTGGTGATTAATTAATTTCTTGACCTTCCCCTTGCTGGAAGGTTTACCCTTTATCTCAGTCAGTCAACACTGTCTTAAAGGAGTGAATTATGTCTCAAACAATCGACCTGACCCTGGACGGCTTGTCCTGCGGTCACTGCGTTAAACGCGTAAAAGAGAGTCTTGAGCAGCGCCCGGACGTTGAGCAGGCGGACGTGTCTATCACTGAAGCGCACGTTACCGGTACTGCCAGCGCAGAACAGCTTATCGAAACTATCAAGCAAGCGGGTTATGACGCATCAGTAAGCCACCCAAAGGCTAAACCGCTGGCGGAGTCATCAATCCCGTCGGAAGCACTGACAGCGGTTCCTGATGAGCTTCCGGCAGCGACCGCCGAAGACGATAGTCAGCAGTTGCTGCTGAGCGGCATGAGCTGCGCCAGTTGTGTCACCCGGGTGCAGAACGCGCTGCAAAGCGTACCGGGCGTCACCCAGGCACGGGTAAACCTGGCGGAGCGCACTGCGCTGGTGATGGGCAGTGCCTCCCCACAAGATTTAGTGCAGGCGGTGGAAAAAGCGGGCTACGGCGCAGAGGCGATTGAAGATGATGCTAAACGCCGCGAGCGCCAGCAGGAAACCGCCGTCGCGACTATGAAACGCTTCCGCTGGCAGGCGATTGTCGCCCTGGCGGTGGGTATCCCGGTGATGGTCTGGGGGATGATTGGCGAGAACATGATGGTCACTGCCGACAACCGCAACCTGTGGTTGGTTATCGGCCTGATTACGCTGGCGGTGATGGTTTTCGCGGGTGGGCATTTTTACCGCAGCGCATGGAAAAGCCTGCTGAACGGCGCGGCGACGATGGATACGCTGGTAGCGCTGGGTACAGGCGTGGCGTGGCTCTATTCGATGAGCGTCAACCTGTGGCCGCAGTGGTTCCCGATGGAAGCGCGACATCTTTATTACGAAGCCAGCGCGATGATTATCGGTCTGATTAATCTCGGCCATATGCTGGAAGCGCGCGCACGTCAGCGCTCTTCTAAAGCGCTGGAGAAATTACTCGATTTAACCCCGCCCACGGCACGACTGGTCACCGAAGATGGTGAAAAAAGTGTGCCGCTGGCTGAAGTGCAGCCAGGTATGTTGCTGCGCCTGACGACCGGTGATCGTGTGCCGGTAGATGGTGAGATTACCCAGGGCGAAGCGTGGCTGGATGAAGCAATGCTGACGGGTGAACCTATTCCGCAGCAAAAAGGCGAAGGCGATAGTGTCCATGCCGGGACGGTGGTGCAGGACGGCAGCGTGCTGTTTCGCGCCAGTGCGGTTGGCAGCCATACTACCTTGTCGCGGATTATTCGCATGGTGCGCCAGGCCCAGAGCAGTAAGCCGGAAATCGGCCAACTGGCGGATAAAATCTCTGCCGTGTTTGTGCCGGTAGTGGTGGTGATTGCGCTGATCAGTGCGGCAATCTGGTATTTCTTTGGTCCGGCACCGCAAATTGTTTATACCCTGGTGATTGCCACCACGGTGCTGATTATCGCCTGCCCGTGTGCGCTGGGGCTGGCAACGCCGATGTCGATTATTTCTGGTGTCGGCCGCGCGGCAGAGTTCGGTGTGCTGGTGCGTGACGCCGACGCACTGCAACGTGCCAGTACGCTGGATACCGTAGTTTTCGATAAAACCGGGACGCTGACCGAAGGGAAGCCGCAGGTTGTCACTGTGAAAACCTTTGCTGATGTTGACGAAGCGCAGGCGCTGCGTCTGGCGGCGGCACTGGAACAAGGTTCCAGCCACCCACTGGCGCGGGCAATCCTCGATAAAGCAGGCGATATGCAACTGCCACAAGTCAACGGCTTCCGCACATTGCGCGGGCTGGGCGTGAGCGGTGAAGCAGAAGGCCATGCGCTGCTGTTGGGGAATCAGGCGCTGTTAAATGATCAGCAAGTAGATACGAAAGCTATCGAAGCGGAGATTACCGCCCAGGCATCGCAAGGATCAACGCCAGTGCTGCTGGCGGTTGACGGTAAAGCGGTAGCCCTGCTGGCAGTACGCGATCCATTACGTAGTGATAGCGTGGCGGCGCTGCAACGGCTGCATAAAGCGGGATATCGTCTGGTGATGTTGACCGGGGATAACCCAACGACCGCCAATGCGATCGCCAAAGAAGCGGGGATTGATGAAGTGATTGCGGGTGTATTGCCGGATGGTAAAGCCGAAGCGATTAAACGTCTGCAAAGCGAGGGGCGTCAGGTCGCAATGGTGGGTGACGGTATTAACGACGCGCCAGCACTGGCCCAGGCGGATGTCGGTATTGCAATGGGCGGTGGGAGTGATGTTGCGATTGAAACCGCAGCGATTACTCTGATGCGCCATAGTCTGATGGGCGTTGCCGATGCGCTCGCCATCTCCCGCGCAACGCTGCGTAATATGAAGCAGAATCTGCTTGGTGCGTTTATCTATAACAGCATTGGGATCCCCGTCGCCGCCGGTATTTTATGGCCGTTCACCGGAACCTTGCTTAACCCGGTGGTTGCCGGGGCAGCCATGGCACTCTCGTCGATTACCGTGGTGAGCAACGCCAACCGGTTGCTGCGGTTTAAACCGAAAGAGTAAGTACGTCATTGCCGGATGCGCTGCTTCAGGGCGGCGCATTTGGCATTAACGCACGACTGCCGGATGCGGCGTGAACGCCTTATCCGGCCTACGGTTCGGGCACAAGTCTGTAGGCCTGATAAGACGCGACAGCGTCGCATCAGGCAATAGTGCTCAGGTGCCGGATGCGGCGTGAACGCCTTATCCGGCCTACGGTTCGGGCACAAGTCTGTAGGCCTGATAAGACGCGTCAGCGTCGCATCAGGCAATAGTGCTCAGGTGCCGGATGCGGCATGAACGCCTTATCCGGCCTACGGTTCGGGCACTAGTTTGTAGGCCTGATAAGACGCGTCAGCGTCGCATCAGGCAATGGCGCTCAGGTGCCGGATGCGGCATGAACGCCTTATCCGGCCTACGGTTCGGGCACAAGTTTGTAGGCCTGATAAGACGCGACAGCGTCGCATCAGGCAATGACGCTCAGGTGCCGGATGCGGCATGAACGCCTTATCCGGCCTACGGTTCGGGCACAAGTTTGTAGGCCTGATAAGACGCGACAGCGTCGCATCAGGCAATAGTGCTCAGGTGCCGGATGCGGCGTGAATGCCTTGTCCGGCCTACGGTTCGGGCACAAGTTTGTAGGCCTGATAAGACGCATCAGCGTCGCATCAGGCAATGGCGCTCAGGTGCCGGATGCGGCATGAACGCCTTATCCGGCCTACGGTTCGGGCACAAGTCTGTAGGCCTGATAAGACGCGACAGCGTCGCATCAGGCAATGGCGCTCAGGTGCCGGATGCGGCATGAACGCCTTATCCGGCCTACGGTTCGGGCACAAGTTTGTAGGCCTGATAAGACGCGTCAGCGTCGCATCAGACAATAGTGCTCAGGTGCCGGATGCGGCGTGAACGCCTTATCCGGCCTACGGTTCGGGCACAAGTTTGTAGGCCTGATAAGACGCGACAGCGTCGCATCAGGCAATAGTGCTCAGGTGCCGGATGCGGCATGAACGCCTTATCCGGCCTACGGTTCGGGCACAAGTCTGTAGGCCTGATAAGACGCGTCAGCGTCGCATCAGGCAATGGCGCTCAGGTGCCGGATGCGGCGTGAACGCCTTATCCGGCCTACGGTTCAGGCACAAGTTTGTAGGCCTGATAAGACGCGACAGCGTCGCATCAGGCAATAGTGCTCAGGTGCCGGATGCGGCGTGAACGCCTTATCCGGCCTACGGTTCGGGCACAAGTTTGTAGGCCTGATAAGACGCGTCAGCGTCGCATCAGGCAATAGTGCTCAGGTGCCGGATGCGGCGTGAACGCCTTATCCGGCCTACGGTTCGGGTACAAGTCTGTAGGCCTGATAAGACGCGACAGCGTCGCATCAGGCAATAGTGCTCAGGTGCCGGATGCGGCATGAACGCCTTATCCGGCCTACGGTTCGGGCACAAGTTTGTAGGCCTGATAAGACGCGACAGCGTCGCATCAGGCAATGGTGCTCAGGTGCCGGATGCGGCGTGAACGCCTTATCCGGCCTACGGTTCGGCACAAGTTTGTAGGCCTGATAAGACGCGTCAGCGTTGCATCAGGCAATGACGCTCAGGTGCCGGATGCGGCATGAACGCCTTATCCGGTTTACTGGACAAAGCACTGTGCACAAGTGCAACAATCAACTCCATTTGCGCCATTCCTCCCCGCGCGCTAGCATGATATTTCACAAAGGGAGGTCGTATGGATCTGTTGTACCGGGTAAAAACACTTTGGGCTGCGCTGCGCGGTAATCATTACACCTGGCCTGCCATCGATATCTCTCTTTCCGGTAATCGTCATTTTCATCTCATTGGCAGTATTCATATGGGTAGCCACGATATGGCTCCCCTGCCCGCCCGGCTGCTCAAAAAACTCAAACAAGCCGATGCGCTTATCGTCGAGGCGGATGTTTCCACCAGCGATACCCCATTTGCCAATCTCCCTTCCTGCGAGGCGCTGGAAGAGCGTATCAGCGAAGAACAGATGCAAAACCTGCAACATATTAGCCAGGAGATGGGCATTTCTCCCTCGCTGTTTTCTACTCAACCGCTGTGGCAAATCGCGATGGTTCTTCAGGCGACACAGGCGCAAAAACTGGGGCTGCGGGCAGAATATGGTATCGATTACCAGTTATTGCAGGTAGCGAAGCAACAACATAAGCCCGTGATTGAACTGGAAGGGGCAGAAAATCAGATTGCCATGTTGCTCCAGCTTTCCGACAACGGACTGGCACTGCTGGACGATACTCTGACCCACTGGCATACCAACGCCCGGTTGTTGCAACAAATGATGAGCTGGTGGCTGAATGCGCCACCGCAAGATAATGAAATAACGCTGCCCAATACATTCAGTCAGTCGCTGTACGATGTGCTGATGCACCAGCGCAATCTTGCCTGGCGGGATAAATTACGCGCTATGCCGCCGGGGCGCTATGTGGTCGCGGTTGGCGCACTGCACTTATATGGAGAAGGGAATTTGCCGCAGATGCTGCGCTAAAAAAATGGCCAATATCGCTATTGGCCCGTCAAAGAGGAATTTCATATTTTTATTATTATGCCGTCACTTTAAGCGACGGTGTAAGTCGATTGTCGCTCAATCTCACCATCCTGCCAATACTCTTAGGCAAGATGACTCTTTTTTTTGGGCCGCCATCAGGCGTATGCTTTCTCCGTTTTTTGTTTGAGGCAGGAAAATTACGATGACACCCGCAGTTAAATTACTCGAAAAAAACAAGATTTCTTTCCAGATTCATACCTACGATCACGATCCGGCTGAAACTAATTTTGGCGATGAAGTGGTCAAAAAATTAGGTTTGAATGCGGATCAGGTCTACAAAACGCTGCTTGTCGCAGTGAACGGCGATATGAAACATCTGGCGGTAGCCGTTACGCCAGTCGCAGGTCAACTGGATCTTAAAAAGGTGGCAAAGGCGCTGGGTGCCAAGAAAGTAGAGATGGCCGATCCGATGGTGGCACAACGCACCACGGGGTATCTGGTTGGGGGAATTAGCCCACTGGGGCAGAAAAAACGTCTGCCGACGATCATCGACGCCCCCGCGCAAGAATTTGCCACCATTTATGTTTCTGGTGGTAAACGCGGGTTAGATATCGAACTGGCAGCAGGCGATCTGGCGAAGATCCTCGATGCGAAATTTGCCGATATTGCTCGCCGCGATTAAGCATTGTGCCGGATGCGCACATCCGGCACTTTCAGATTACTGCCAGCTTACCTCACCTTTCGGCTCATATGCGCTCGCATCCAGCGGCGAGTTTTTCTGGATATAGCCTTTCAGCACTTCAGCATCAATAAAGCCGGTATTCACATAACCCGGTTTGTTATCAAGGCGCGGATAACCATCACCACCGGTGGCATTGAAGTTTAATGTCGCCATGCGGTAAGTTTTCGCCGGATCGATTGCTTCGCCTTTGATTTTCAGGTCGTTCAGTTTGCCGTCTTTCGCCACAAAGCTGACGTTGGCAAATTGCGGATAGGCACCGGAATCCGGCTTCATTTGCGCGACGGCGGTCAGGTAATCAATCACCTCTTTACCCGTCATATCCACATACACCACCACATTGCCGAACGGCTGCACTTTCAGCACGTTTTTGTAGCTGATATTACCAGCCTCAATGGAGTCGCGAACCCCGCCGCCGCTCATCACCGCGAAGTCAGCGCCTGTGCGATCCATTTGTGCCGCCAGAATTAATCGTCCCATATTGGTCTGCACAAAACGGACTTTGCTGCGGTCACCTTCCAGGCGACCATTGGTTTCGCCAATTTTCACTTCCAGTTGCGCTTTGCCTTTGTTCTGGAACGGCGATAACAGCGAGATCATTTGCTGGTTCTCAGCGATTTCCGGGGTGTAAAGCACACGTTCACTTTTCCCGTCTTCCCAGGTCACTTTCTTCTTCAGATTCACCGGAATCAACTGGTAGTTGACCATTTTCATTTCGCCATTGCGGAACTCAAAATCAGCCCGCCCCACGTATTTCCCCCACTCATGCGCCTGCACAATCCAGATGCCGTTTTGTTGATCCGGTTTACAAGGCGTACCAGGAACATAATCGACCTGTTTTTTATTTTCCGCCGCCATACAGACCGGATCTTGCGAGTGACCACCGACGATCATCGCCAGCGATCCGGCAGGCAGGCTGCGCGCCATCTCTACATCGCCCGGAGCATTTGAACCGTGCTCACCATTGTCGTAATGCCCCATATGCGTGGCGGCGATAATAATGTCCGGCTTCTCTGTCTGTTGCAGTTCCTGAATCACCAGCTTCGCTTCGTCGGCAGGTTTACGAAACTCAATGTCAGTGAAATATTCCGGGTTACCAATTTTCGCCGTGTCATCGGTCGTCAGACCAATAACCGCGATTTTCAGATCCTGACGCTTAAACAACGCCCAGGGTTTAAACAGGCGCTCGCCGGTACTTTTTTGATAGATATTGGCGGACAGCAACGGGAACTTAGCCCACTTTTCCTGCTGACGTAATACGGCGAGCGGGTTATCAAATTCATGATTACCGATCGCCATCGCGTCATAACCCACCAGATTCATGCCGCGAAAATCAGGTTCAGCATCCTGTAAGTCGGATTCCGGTACACCGGTGTTAATGTCGCCACCAGAAAGTAACAGCACGCTACCACCTTCAGCAGCGACTTCTTTGCGGATACCATCCACCAGCGTTTTTTGCGCCGCCAGACCATATTCGCCATATTCATTACGCCAGAAATGACCGTGGTGATCGTTGGTATGAAGCACCGTAATTTTGTAGGTTTTATCCTGCTCATAAGCCTGGGCGGTTTCACTCGCCAGTGTAAATGCGGCTAATAATGCTAATGCCACACCCCGCTGCAAAAACTTCATATTTCTCTCTCCCTGACCAGATATCAACGTGTTGAAAATTAGTATGACGCGACATAATAGACAAATCTGTGTGTGGTGATGGTAAATCTACATACAAAAATGGAAATTCTGTATTAAGCATTGAGACTTCCTTAAGACAGCGCATGCAGGTATGTTAGTCAGGTAATAATCACAAATAAGATAATTCTTTACATCGCAACCCTGAAAAAGTGACTTTCCTATGGCAATGAGTGAACAAACCCAGCCTGTGGCGGGCGCGGCTGCGTCAACCACTAAGGCACGCACATCGTTTGGTATTTTAGGCGCAATCAGCCTCTCGCATCTGCTGAACGACATGATCCAATCGCTAATTCTGGCGATTTATCCTCTGCTTCAGTCTGAATTTTCTCTGACATTTATGCAGATTGGCATGATTACCCTGACGTTCCAGCTCGCTTCCTCCCTGCTGCAACCGGTGGTCGGCTACTGGACCGATAAATACCCGATGCCGTGGTCGCTGCCGATTGGCATGTGCTTTACCCTGAGCGGCCTGGTGCTTCTGGCGCTGGCGGACAGTTTTGGTGCGGTTCTGCTGGCGGCGGCGCTGGTCGGTACAGGTTCATCGGTCTTTCACCCGGAATCTTCCCGCGTGGCGCGTATGGCGTCTGGGGGGCGTCATGGCCTGGCACAATCTATCTTCCAGGTAGGCGGTAACTTTGGTAGTTCGTTGGGGCCATTGCTGGCGGCGGTGATCATCGCACCTTACGGCAAAGGCAACGTCGCATGGTTTGTACTGGCAGCACTGCTGGCTATCGTAGTACTGGCGCAAATCAGCCGCTGGTACGCCGCGCAACACCAAATGAGTAAAAGCAAACCGGAAGAAGTGATTGTTAACCCGCTGCCACGCGACAAAGTGGTACTGGCAGTCAGCATCTTGTTAATCCTGATTTTCTCGAAATATTTCTATATGGCGAGCATCAGCAGCTATTACACCTTTTATTTGATGCAAAAGTTCGGTTTATCTATCCAGAATGCCCAACTTCATCTGTTTGCCTTCCTGTTTGCCGTCGCGGCGGGAACCGTCATTGGCGGGCCTGTGGGGGACAGAATTGGTAGAAAATATGTAATTTGGGGTTCTATCCTCGGCGTTGCGCCGTTTACCTTGATTTTACCTTACGCCAGCCTGTACTGGACGGGTATTTTAACGGTGATTATTGGATTTATCCTCGCCTCGGCGTTTTCCGCCATTCTGGTCTACGCCCAGGAGCTACTTCCGGGGCGTATCGGCATGGTTTCTGGACTCTTTTTCGGTTTTGCTTTCGGGATGGGAGGCCTTGGCGCAGCGGTTCTGGGGCTTCTCGCTGACCATACCAGCATCGAGTTAGTTTATAAAATCTGTGCTTTCCTGCCGCTTCTGGGAATGTTGACCATATTCTTACCTGATAATCGGCATAAATCCTGAATTCCCGGCAGCCAAAGGTAAACTTTGGCTGCTTCATTTTGCAGTAGCCATAAGCCTTTCCTCTTCATACACCTCATTACTTTTCCGATCCGTGCTTTTTTTTGCGGCTAATTCCATTTTTCTGCAAAATTCAACAATTATTCATAAACATCATCAATGAAATTGTCATAAACTATTACCTGTAATTTTGGTTTTCCCGGCCAAAATATGGACAACTACCACCAGGAAAAGGAGACGGAATGCATCACGCCACCCCGCTTATCACCACAATTGTTGGCGGCCTTGTGCTTGCCTTTATCCTCGGCATGCTGGCCAATAAACTGCGTATTTCTCCTCTGGTGGGATATCTGTTAGCGGGTGTGCTGGCTGGCCCCTTTACCCCAGGTTTTGTTGCTGATACTAAACTGGCACCGGAACTGGCGGAGCTGGGCGTTATTCTGCTGATGTTCGGCGTCGGCCTGCATTTTTCGCTAAAGGATTTAATGGCGGTAAAGTCGATCGCCATTCCCGGCGCGATTGCCCAGATAGCCGTGGCGACGTTGCTGGGCATGGCTCTCTCTGCCGTGATCGGCTGGTCGTTGATGACCGGCATCGTGTTCGGCCTGTGCCTTTCCACCGCCAGTACCGTGGTACTGCTACGCGCGCTTGAAGAACGGCAATTGATAGACAGTCAGCGCGGGCAAATCGCCATTGGCTGGCTGATTGTGGAAGATTTGGTGATGGTTCTTACGCTGGTATTGTTGCCGGCGGTAGCGGGGATGATGGAACAAGGCGATGTTGGCTTTGCCACGCTGGCGGTTGATATGGGGATCACCATCGGCAAGGTGGTCGCATTTATCGCCATTATGATGCTGGTGGGCCGCCGTCTGGTGCCGTGGATTATGGCGCGGAGCGCTGCAACCGGTTCGCGTGAATTGTTTACCTTATCGGTGCTGGCGCTGGCATTAGGCATTGCTTTTGGTGCAGTAGAACTGTTTGACGTCTCCTTCGCGCTGGGCGCATTCTTTGCCGGAATGGTGCTTAACGAATCCGAACTTAGTCACCGCGCAGCGCATGATACGCTGCCGTTGCGCGATGCGTTTGCGGTGCTGTTCTTTGTCTCTGTAGGCATGTTGTTTGATCCACTGATCCTGATTCAGCAACCGCTGGCGGTGCTGGCTACGCTGGCGATTATTCTGTTTGGTAAATCAGTGGCAGCGCTTTTCCTGGTTCGTCTGTTTGGTCACTCCCAGCGTACAGCGTTAACCATTGCCGCCAGCCTGGCGCAGATTGGTGAGTTCGCCTTTATCCTGGCAGGTCTGGGGATGGCGCTGAATCTGCTGCCGCAGGCAGGGCAAAACCTGGTGCTGGCAGGCGCGATCCTGTCGATTATGCTCAACCCGGTGCTGTTCGCGCTGCTGGAGAAATATCTGGCGAAGACCGAAACACTGGAAGAGCAGACGCTGGAAGAGGCTATCGAAGAAGAGAAACAGATCCCGGTGGATATTTGCAACCACGCGATACTGGTGGGCTATGGTCGCGTGGGCAGCCTGCTGGGGGAAAAATTGCTCGCGTCTGATATTCCGTTAGTGGTGATTGAAACATCACGAACCCGTGTTGATGAGTTGCGTGAACGCGGGGTTCGCGCAGTATTAGGCAACGCTGCTAACGAAGAGATAATGCACCTGGCGCATCTGAAATGCGCGAAATGGCTGATTCTGACCATTCCCAACGGTTACGAAGCCGGTGAGATTGTGGCCTCTGCTCGCACCCAAAACCCGGATATTGAGATTATCGCCCGTGCCCATTATGACGATGAGGTGGCGTATATCTCCGAACGTGGAGCAAATCAGGTGGTGATGGGTGAACGCGAAATTGCCCGTACTATGCTGGAACTGCTGGAAGCGCCACCGGCTGGTGAGGTGGTGACGGGGTAATATATTGACATCATTGCCGGATGCGATGCTAACGCATCTTATCCGGCCTACGCGTGCCATCTTCCGTAGGTTGGATAAGGCGTTTACGCCGCATCCGACAGTCATCAGTTCGCTGGTTTAACGATCCCAGTAAGACTCTTCCAGACTGTCTTCACGCTCCGGCAGCCCGCGTGTTAAGCGTGGTGAATGCTGGTTCAAAACCTGATAACTGACGCGGTTAGCGTATTTACACACCTGCGCTAACGACGAATAGGTTAACCAGGTGAATTTATGCTTACTGGAATTTGGCACGTTGGTGCGGTGATAACTATTGGCGGTAATGTCATGCAACAACGCTGCCAGCGCCCCATCTCCGGCTCCGTTGGTGTTCATGATTTTTTCCGGCCCGCCCATATATGGTGCAATGTGCGAATAGACACGCAACGGATTCTGGCAATCTTTGTGCCGCATGGCGCGGCTAAACTCATACTGGTTAAATTCGGGTATGGCCCCCGGCAATAGCGGATGCTGGGTTTTGCGTTTCGCTTCGTCTTCAGTAAAGCCCGCCATATATAAACCAATTGGCCCCGCGGTGCACAGCACCAGATCTACCCAGTCCAGTGCCTTATCAGATGCCAGCAGCGGATCGCTCTCTCCGGTCAACGCTTCCGCTTCCTCTTCGTTCATCGCCAGAATAGAAACGTGTTCTTTGAGGAACGCCTGCCACCACTGTGGGTTCTCCGCAATAACAAATTTGGTTCCCAGCGTCAGCACCACCGGCACGTTGTATTTTTTGGCATATTCAATGGCTTTCATGGTCGCTTCCGGCATCGGTTCACCCGGCTTGCAACGCACCAGATAGGACGTTAATACCAGCGCCGACGCTCCGGCAATGACATCTTCCGGAATACTTTCCGCACGTAGCTGGTTCATATGACCCGGGCTGATAGCAAAGGTACGTTCGCCAGACTCACCAATCAGCGTAAAGCAACGACCAATCGGGCCGTCCACCCCTTGCAGATAGTTAAGATCGGTTCGACTGGAGGTGTTACACAAGTAACGGTAGGCGTAGCTGCCAATTTCAATATTGCTGCACATTACGCCCAGCAGCACCGAACGGTCATCCGCCAGCACGGAGTAATTGTGCATGGTGTTACCAATGGTGCCACCCGCGAACTGATGGGTTATCAGGTTGTTCTGTTTCAGTTCCTGATAAAGTACTTCGGCAACATCATCTTCAATCACCAGTGAATGCCCGGCGCTTAATCCATAACGCTCAATGAACTCATCATCCACTTTCGCTTCAATATCCACCAGCGTCTGGTCGATACCCACCACCCAGGCGGCGCTGGTTTCGTTTTCTGGTTGGATTTGCTGCAACAGCGGATCGCGTGCGTTTACAGGGAAGTAATGTTTGGATTTACGTTTACCGGGAAATTTCATGGTTGTTTTTACGGGTGGTTAACTGAGCGGCGAATGTTAACACAATCATGCCTGAACGCGCGAGACGCAGGCAGTTTCAATATCAGCAGGTGAGATCGCATTTTCATGGCAGTGGTTCCTTACAATGGCGTTATTTGAAAGGAGTTTTTTAATGAAGACGGAAAACAAATTATCCGTGCTGGAACTTATTTCTCCTGAAATGAAGGCCGTTGTTAATACTCTTCAGCCCGATTTACCGCCCTGGCCCGCAGCGGGAACGATTACTGAGCAACGGCAGCATTACACACTTGAGCGTCGATTCTGGAATGCTGACGCTCCAGAAATGGCAACCAGAGCTTACGCAGTCCCTACGCCTTATGGCCAGGTGGAAACACGGCTCTACTCGCCGGACGCAGACAGCACCGCGACGCTGTTTTATCTGCATGGCGGCGGTTTTATTCTCGGCAATCTCGATACCCACGATCGCATTATGCGGCTGCTGGCGAACTACACTCAGTGTACGGTGGTTGGTATCAATTACACCCTTTCACCAGAAGCGTGTTTTCCGCAAGCAATAGAGGAAATCGTGGCGTCCTGTTGTCACTTCCACCGACAGGCAAGCGATTATCAAATCAATATGTCACGCATAGGCTTTGCCGGTGATTCCGCGGGCGCGATGCTGGCGCTCGCCAGTGCTTTATGGCTACGAGATAAGCAGATTGATTGCGGTAACGTTGTTGGGGTTTTGCTGTGGTATGGGCTTTACGGATTACGAGATTCCGTAACTCGCCGCCTGTTGGGCGGTGACTGGGATGGTTTAACGCAACAGGATTTGCTGATGTATGAAGAGGCCTATTTAGGTAACAAAGCAGACCGCGAGTCGCCATATTACTGCCTGTTTAATAATGATCTCACTCGCGATATGCCGCCCTGCTTTATCGCGGGCGCAGAGTTTGATCCGCTGCTGGATGACAGTCGCCTGCTTTACCAGACGTTAGCGGCACACCAGCAACCTTGTGAGTTCAAACTCTACTCCGGTACGCTACACGCCTTTTTGCATTATTCACGGATGATGAAAACCGCCGACGATGCTCTACGCGACGGCGCTCGATTCTTTAGCAATAGGTTGCAACCAGATTAGCCATCATTTCGATATGTTCCGGTGTAGCATTAAGCGCCGGAATATATTCATATTTTTTACCGCCCGCACCGAGGAAGACTTCACGGTTTTGCTCAGCAATCTCTTCCAGCGTCTCCAGACAATCCGCAGCAAAGCCCGGACACATCACCTGAATATGACCTACACCTTTTTCTCCGAGCATTTTCAGCGTTTCATCGGTATAAGGCATTAGCCAGGGTTCGCGACCAAAGCGTGACTGAAAGGTCATCATCACTTTTTCCGGTGCCATTCCCAGTGCTGAAGCCAGTTCACGGGTCGTTGTCCGGCAACGTTGCGGGTAGTCATCACCTTCATCCGCATAACGCTGCGGAATGCCGTGATAGGAGAGCAATAGCAGATCCGGCTCGCCATGTTGCGCGAATGATGCACGAACGCTATTCGCTAAAGCATTAATATAATAGGGGTCGTCGGCATAATCGCGAATAAACGAAATGCCGGGAATACTGCGTTTACGCGCCAGAATGCGCGCCAGTTCATCCCATACCGCGCCGACCGTAGAACAGGAGTATTGCGGGTAGAGCGGTAGCACCACGATATGATCGACATGCTCCGCCAGCAGTTCATCCACCGCGCTTTCCAGTGATGGCGAACCATAGCTCATTCCCAGTGCCACCGGTATTTCCGGTAAGCGTTGTGCCAGTGCCTGCTGTTGCTGACGGCTGTAAACCATTAGCGGCGAGCCACCTTCCATCCAGACAGAAGCGTACAGTTTCGCCACGCGCGGCGAACGCAGCGGTAATATCACGCCGCGCAACAATGGCCACCACAACAGCCGTGAGGTATCAACTACGCGTTTGTCGCTTAAAAATTGTTTCAGGTAACGTTTTACCGCTTCAGGAGTGGGGGCATCGGGTGTCCCCAGGTTTGCCAGCAGGATACCGGTTTTTGTCTGACGCATTACCGCCTCTTATCGATTCAACTTGTTGATAATTGTAGCGGAAAAGTGAGGAATAAGAACTAATTGCTGTGAGAGGTATTGCCTGAGGAGGATAAGCAGACCTGCCCGAAAGTAGATCTGCTGACATGTACCATGCCTGATGCGGCGTGAACGCCTTATCAGGCAGAGTGCAAATCAATGGTGACTTAGATTAGCCGAGGATTTTTTCCAGAGCCGCGCGAACTTCAGCAACCGGTTTGGTGCCGTCAACTTTCGCGTATTTGGTGTTGCCCGCTTCTGCTTCTTTGGAGTAGTAGCCGATCAGCGGTGCAGTCATCTGATGGTATTCAACCAGACGTTTACGCACGGTTTCTTCCTGATCGTCTTTACGGGTGGTCAGCTCTTCACCGGTAACGTCGTCTTTGCCTTCTACTTTCGGCGGATTGAATTTAACGTGATAAACACGGCCAGACGGCGCGTGAACGCGGCGACCTACGATACGATCAACGATCAGTTCGTCCGGTACGTCAAATTCCAGAACGTAATCAACATTGATACCCGCTTCTTTCATCGCATCTGCCTGCGGAATGGTACGCGGGAAGCCGTCCAACAGGAAACCGTTACGGCAGTCTTCCTGAGCAATGCGCTCTTTAACCAGCGCGATCACCAGTTCGTCGGTGACCAGTTTGCCAGCGTCCATAATGTCTTTTGCTTGTTTACCCAGCTCGGAGCCAGATTTGACCGCGGCACGCAGCATATCGCCAGTGGAGATTTGCGGAATACCATATTTCTCCATGATGAACTGAGCCTGAGTCCCTTTCCCCGCGCCCGGAGCGCCAAGCAGAATGATACGCATTGCGAAAATCCCCTTAAAATGTGTCGAATTTTTTGAAAAAGCGATAAACGATACCACCAACAGGCGATTGCCTCAAGAAAGGCACCTTGGGCTGAAACGGTTAAGGGGGGATAATTTAAGGAAAGGTGATAAAAAATGCCGGATGACGCTAAGGTCATCCGGCATCGTATTCAACGTTCAGGCCGGAGAAACGCAATCGCGTTACATCCGGTATTACATCAGGAAACCAGAAGCTGGTTCATACGACGAATAAACAGGTTCGGATCTTCCAGCGTACCACGTTCTGCCAGCAGCGCCTGATCCAGCAGCAGTTCTACCCATTCGCTGAACTTCGCGTCATCTTCAGTATCTGCCGCACGTTTCACCAGCACGTGATCCGGGTTCAGTTCGAAGATATATTTCACCTCCGGCACTTTCTGACCCGCCGCGGCGAACAGTTTCGCCATCTGGGTGCTCATTTCGTCGGCGTCGGTCGAAACGATCGCTGGCGTATCGGTCAGACGGTGAGTCAGACGCACATCTTTCACACGATCGCCCAGCAGTGCTTTCACACGATCGATAAACGGCGTCAGCGCTTTTTCTGCTTCTTTCGTGCTTTCATCGACTTCGTCAGCCAATTTTTCCAGCGACTCATCAACTTTAGACACAGACTGGAACGGTTTACCGTCGAACTCAGTCAGATAGTTCATCATCCACTCATCGATGCGGTCGGAAAGCAGCAGGACTTCGATGCCTTTCTTACGCAGCAATTCCAGATGCGGGCTGCTTTTCGCTGCCGCATAGCTGTCTGCGGTGATGTAGTAGATTTTCTCCTGCCCTTCTTTCATGCGGGAAACATAGTCTTCCAGAGACACGGTCTGCGCAGAAGAGTCGGTATGGGTAGAAGCAAAACGCAGCAGTTTGGCAATCGCTTCCTGGTTGGCGAAATCTTCTGCCGGACCTTCTTTCAGCACCAGGCCAAACTGCTGCCAGAAGGTCTGGTATTTTTCCGCATCGTCTTTCGCCAGTTTTTCCAGCATTTGCAGAACGCGTTTGGTCAGCGCATTGCGCAGGTTACGCGTTACCGTGCTGTCCTGAAGGATTTCACGGGAAACGTTCAGCGGCAGATCGCTGGAGTCAATCAGACCACGCACGAAGCGCAGATAGTTCGGCATAAACTGTTCTGCGTCGTCCATGATGAACACGCGTTGTACGTACAGTTTCAGGCCATGTTTGTGATCGCGGTTCCACATATCCCACGGTGCCTGCGACGGGATGTACAGCAGGCTGGTGTACTCCTGCTTACCTTCGACGCGGTTGTGGCTCCAGGTCAGCGGATCGTTAAAGTCGTGGGCGATATGTTTGTAGAACTCTTTGTACTCTTCGTCAGTGATTTCCGACTTGTTACGCGTCCACAGCGCCTGCGCTTTGTTGATTTTCTCCCAGGAAATAACGGTTTCGCCGTCTTTCTCTTCGCGTTTTTCGATCTCTACCGGCAGCGCGATATGGTCAGAGTATTTGCTGATAATGGAGCGTACGCGCCAGTCATCAAGGAACTCATCTTCACCTTCACGCAGATGCAGGGTGATTTCAGTACCGCGATCTTCTTTGGTGATGTCGGCAACGGTGTATTCACCTTCGCCCGCAGATTCCCAGAACACGCCGTTTTCTGGTTTTTCGCCTGCCGCACGGGTGCGCACGGTCACTTTATCGGCAACGATAAACGCAGAGTAGAAACCAACACCAAACTGGCCGATCAACTGGCTATCTTTTGCCTGGTCGGAACCCAGCGATTCGAGGAATGATTTGGTGCCGGATTTAGCGATAGTACCCAGATGATCGATCACTTCATCACGGGTCATCCCCACGCCGTTATCAGAGATGGTCAGCGTGCGCTTGTCTTTATCGAAAGAGACACGAACGCGCAGTTCGCCATCACCTTCGTACAGATCCGGATTAGAGAGCGCACGGAAACGCAACTTGTCCGCCGCATCGGAGGCGTTAGAGATAAGCTCACGCAGGAAAATTTCTTTATTGGAATAGAGAGAATGGATCATCAGATGCAGAAGCTGCTTCACTTCTGACTGAAAACCACGAGTTTCTTGTCCTTTCATGTAGGTCTACCTCAATAATGCCATTTTTAAGGTTAAAAACGGGATGAGGGAGAGATGGGGACAAGGGGGAATAATTTCAAGCGAGAGCAGGTGATCCTGCTCTCGTTTGCTTAAAAACGAATCTTATGGCGTCCGGCAAGGGAGTGTGACAGCGTGGTGCCATCAACCATTTCCAGTTCGCCGCCAACCGGTACGCCATGCGCAATTCGACTGGCTTCAACGTCATATTGCGCGCAAAGCTCGGCAATATAGTTAGCAGTAGCTTCACCTTCGACCGTCGGGTTAGTTGCGAGGATCACTTCAGTGATTTTTTCCTCTGCCAGACGCTGTTCCAGGCGATCGAGACCGATATCGTCCGGGCCAATGCCATCCAGCGGTGACAAGTGCCCCATCAACACAAAATAGCGGCCTGAAAACTGCCCGGTCTGCTCAATGGCGTAGATGTCCGCCGGACTCTCCACCACGCAGATTTGGCCATTTTCCTGACGACGCGGATTTGAACAGATGTTACACACGTCCTGTTCGGTAAAGGTGCGACAATCGGCGCAGTGACCGATTTCCGACATCGCCCGGGTGAGCGCCTGCGCCAGACGCATCCCGCCGCTACGATCGCGCTGAAGCAGCGTGAACGCCATACGCTGCGCCGACTTCGGGCCAACGCCCGGCAGACAGCGCAGTGCTTCCATAAGCTGTGTTAACAGCGGGCTGGTTTGCATCAGAACGGCATCTTAAAGCCTGGTGGCAACTGCATTCCGGAGGAAACAGAGGCCATTTTTTCTTTCTGAGTTTCTTCGATGCGACGTGCTGCGTCGTTGAATGCCGCAGCTACCAGATCTTCCAACATCTCTTTGTCATCTTCCAGCAAGCTTGGATCGATCTCAACACGACGGCAGTTGTGCGCGCCGTTGATGGTCACTTTCACCAGACCTGCGCCGGATTCACCGGTCACTTCCAGCTTCGCGATTTCTTCCTGCATCTGCTGCATTTTTTCTTGCATCTGCTGGGCCTGCTTCATCAGGTTGCCCAGACCGCCTTTACCAAACATAGGTTTCTCTCTCAATCACGTTAAGGATGACGATCATAAGCTGTGCTTACGATCAAATGGGGCGGATACTTTCTTCATCCAGCTCCGCATCGAAGAATCGACGCAGGGTCTGAATATTATTATCCGCAATAATGGACTCGCGCGCCTGCGCAAGTTTTTCTTCGTATATCGCCTGACGCCACTCCAGCGGCGTGCGCACCGCGGGATTATCATCTTCAACGATAGTCAGTTCAACCGTTGAACCCTTTAATGTGCTCAACGCTTCAGCCAGTTTTTGCTGTGCACCGTTGTTATTCAGATGCCGCTGGGAGGAACGCAAATGCAGACATACCGCGTTGCCGTTCTCCTCTTTCCAGGCATTTAATGCCACCTGTTCGACCAGTTTTGGTAGCGAAAGTTGGCTCACCTGAGCGGCCCACGGATCGCGTTCAATGGCTTCTGCCGCCAGCTTTGCCGCCAGTTCCGGCGTTTTTTCATGCTCCAGCGCCTTTTTCAGCGCCTTCGGTGTGGCGACCACTTCTTTTTGCTGCATCACCGGGGTGGTAGCCTTCCAGCGATACGCTTCTTTTTTGACTGGCGCTTTTTCCAGCGCCGATGGCACCGGACGCGCCTGAACGCGATCGGTGACCGAAGCCAGTCTTTCCAGCGCAGCGTTATTCACCGGCCGCGCGCGGGTAGCGGCTGCCGGTTCACTCTTTTTTGCTTTGGTCGCTCCCTGTGCGCGCTGCAGTTGCTGACGCGCCGCCAGCACCTGGCTGGTGGTTTCTGAGAGCGGTACGGTCGGTGCCTGCTGCGGCGGCACTTGCGATGGCGTCATTACCGCCGTTGGCGCGACGGGCGCAAAGGACTGGCGCGGCGCTTCCGGTTCGGGTAGCGGCATACGCGGATGGAATGCCAGCGCGCGCAACAACGTCATCTCAACGCCCATGCGGCGGTCCGGCGCATACGGTAATTCTTTGCGACCAATCAACAGCGTCTGATAGTAAAGCTGAATATCCGTCGGCGGTATGGTGCGCGCCAGTTCACGCATCCGCAGTTCGATGGCCGCCATGTCGTTACCCAGCGCGGCAGGCGAAAGCTGGACCATCGCAATGCGGTGCAGCAGGCCGAGCATTTCCACCAGCAACGCTTCCCACTCGATACCACGGGCTGCGGCATCGTTAATCAGCGTCATTACACGCTCGCCGTTGGCCCCAACCATCGCTTCAACCAACGACAGCGCCTGATCGTCGTCAAGCGTACCCAGCATCGCACTGACCGCCTGGGTTGAAACCTGACCGTCACCGCTGGCAATCGCCTGGTCGGTCAGACTTAAGGCATCTCGCAAGCTGCCTTCAGCGGCGCGCGCCAGCAATTGCAACGCCCGCGGCTCGTAAGCGATATGTTCTTCGTTGAGGATGTGCTCAAGCTGATGGCGAATTTGCTCGACATCCAGCGCCTTGAGATGAAATTGCAGACAGCGTGACAAAATCGTCACCGGCAATTTCTGCGGATCGGTCGTTGCCAGCAGGAACTTGACGTGCTCCGGTGGCTCTTCAAGGGTTTTTAGCAGTGCGTTAAAGCTGTGGCGCGACAGCATATGCACTTCGTCGATCAGATAAACTTTAAAACGACCACGCGCTGGCGCGTACTGGACGTTATCCAGCAGGTCGCGGGTATCTTCGACTTTGGTGCGCGAGGCGGCATCGATCTCAATCAGATCGACAAAGCGCCCCTGCTCGATTTCACGGCAGTTATCGCATACGCCGCACGGCGTTGCGGTAATGCCGGTTTCACAGTTTAGCCCCTTCGCCAGCAGTCGGGCGATAGAGGTTTTTCCGACGCCACGGGTGCCGGAAAAAAGATAAGCATGATGAATACGCCCTAACGACAAGCCGTTCGCCAGTGCGGTCAGCACATGTTCCTGGCCGACGACGTCAGCAAAGGTTTGTGGGCGCCATTTTCGGGCTAAGACCTGATAACTCATTGGCAGGCTCTGAAACGCTGGAAGGTGGATTCACGAAGGGGTAATGCTAACACAGCCCCGTCAGAACGGCGAGGCTGAATGTACATCTTGTACTGCCCACGACGCGGGCTGGCAAAAATTAGTGGCCCGGGAACGGGACAAGGCTATAACAGGTGATGCCTTGATTTTCGAGACGCTGTTCACCGCCGAGATCGAACAGATTAATGATGAACGCTGCGTCGGTGACTTCGCCACCCAGACGACGGATCAGCTTCACGGTCGCCTCAATGGTGCCGCCAGTTGCCAGCAAATCGTCTACGACCAACACTTTGTCGCCTGGTTTAATGGCATCAACATGGATTTCCAGTTTATCGGTGCCATATTCCAGTTCGTAAGTTTCACTGATGGTTTCGCGCGGCAATTTGCCCGGTTTACGTACCGGTACAAAACCTACGCCCAGGCCCAATGCTACCGGAGCACCAAACAAGAAGCCACGTGCTTCGGTGCCCACAACTTTGGTAATACCCGCATTTTTGTAACGCTCAACCAGCAGGTCGATGCTGAGAGCGTAAGCTTTCGGGTCTTCCAGTAAGCTGGTGACATCACGGAACAGAATGCCGGGTTTTGGGTAGTCCTGAATGCTTTTGATGCTATTTTTGAGATACTCAAGCTGCTGTGCAGTCGCGGTCATAAGTGTATGCCTGCTTGTTACGGTGGTACTCACGGCGCGTTTTAAACGTATCAAAAGTAACTTTTGTTTAACCTTTGACCGCCTGCGCCTGTGCTCGAAAACGCCAGAATGTACTGGCTGTGGGCGATAATTGCAACAGCGATTGTTGTGCTTCGCCGTTTTTATTGCTTTTCATCAATCACCGGGATTCGCCACATAAAAATCAACAAACAACCGAGGATGATCAATAGCAGGATGCGTACCCACATCATATGTACAAACCACAACGAAATCGCAAAGGTTACGAGGATCAGTAAAATCGCTCTGGGCTTTGCACCGCGTGGCATTGCATGATATTTCTGCCAGAAGCGTAAATAGCTACCAAACCATGAGCGGTACAGCAACCAGGCGTGAAAGCGCGGGGAAGAACGAGCAAAACACCAGGCAGCCAGCAGGATAAACGGCGTCGTCGGTAATACCGGTAATACCACGCCCAGCGTACCCAGCACTACCGCCAGCCAGCCAATGATGATTAAAATGATTCGTTGCATATTAAGTGTTGTCAGCTTACAGAGTGGCTACTTTAGCATAACAATTATCATTTTCATTGAGGTCTTATCGTGAAAACTACCTTGCTGCTGGAAAAACTGGAAGGTCAGCTCGCCATGCTGCGCCAGCGTTGTGCCCCGGTGGCGCAGTTTGGCACGCTAAGCGCCCGTTTCGACCGGCATCTTTTTCAGACTCGCGCGACGACGTTACAGGCGTGTCTGGCTGAGGCTGGGGACAACCTGACCGCGCTTCATCACGCGGTCGAACGGCAACAACTGCCACAAGTGGCCTGGCTGGCGGAACATCTGGCAGCTCAACTGGAAGCAATTGCCCGTGAAGCGGCGTCCTGGTCGCTGCGCGAATGGGACAGCGCGCCGCCGAAAATCGCCCGCTGGCAGCGTAAACGCATTCAGCATCAGGAGTTTGAGCGGCGGCTACGTGAGATGGTTGCCGAGCGTAAAGCACGTCTGGCACAGGCGACCGATTTAGTCGAACAGCAGACGCTGCATCGTGAGGTTGAAGCCTATGAAGCACGCCTGGTTCGGTGCCGCCATGCGCTGGAAAAAATCGAAAACAGGTTAGCGCGTTTAACTCGCTAACAATGGAGAAAATATGTCACTGGAAAATGCCCCTGACGATGTGAAACTGGCCGTCGATTTGATTGTGCTGTTGGAAGAAAATCAGATCCCAGCCCGCACCGTGCTGCGCGCACTGGATATTGTAAAACGCGATTATGAAAAGAAATTAACGCACGATGATGAGGCGAAAAGTGATAAATAAATGGAGCCGCTAAATGTCCCCGCAGATTGCTGGTAAACGCAAAACTGCCTGATGCGCTACGCTTATCAGGCCTACACCGCTCCTGCAATATAATGAATTTTCGCGGTTTTGTAGGCCGGATAAGGCGGTCACTCCGCATCCGGCATGAACAACGCGCACTTTGTCAGTAATCTCGGGGCAACTCAATGCTGCCCCTTTTGTTATTACCCTACCGCAGGCGTCGGATCATCGCCTTTGTAGTCGCGCTTCACTTCAGTCACTTCATCGCCCTTCTCGTTGTGCAGATGCACTTCAAGCTGGTTAAAGGCAATGTTGATGTCGTTTTCGCGGCACAACTGATCAATGGTGCGGTTCAGTTCATCGACAGTGCGGCTGCGGTCACGCAGTTCACGAACATACAAACGCAGCTCATGATCCAGCGTGCTGGCACCAAACGCAGTGAAGAAGACTTCCGGCATGGGTTCGTGCATCACCCTTGGATGCTCCGCCGCCGCCTGAAGCAGTACTCTGCGTACTTTTTCCAGATCAGAACCGTAAGCCACACCGAGGCGGATCACCAGACGGGTGGTGGTGTCGGTTAACGACCAGTTGATCAGACGCTCGGTAACAAACGCTTTGTTCGGGATAATCACTTCTTTGCGATCGAAATCTGTAATGGTGGTAGCACGAATACGGATCTTACTGACCGTCCCGGAGAAAGTGCCGATGGTTACTGTATCGCCAATGCGCACCGGACGTTCGAACAGGATGATCAAACCCGAGACAAAGTTACCGAAGATCTCTTGTAAACCAAAACCCAGACCTACAGATAATGCCGCCGCCAGCCACTGGAGTTTATCCCACGATACGCCAAGCGACCCAAACACGGTCATCGCGCCAACGGCTATGATGATGTAGTTAAGGATGGTCGTAATGGCATACGACGCGCCCTGACGCATATTCAGCCGCGACAGCACCAGCACTTCCAGCAAACCTGGCAGGTTGCGGATCAGCGCCCAGGCCACCATTGAGGCGATAATCGCAAACAGCAGGCTGCCCATCGTCACATTTTTCACCACCGCAGCCCCGGCTTCAGTGCCGTTGTAATGCCACAGGGTGATGCTGTCGAGATAGCTGAATACGGTGATTAAATCGGACCAAATCGCCCAGAACATCAAACCAAACAGCGCAAACATCAGCAACATCGTAATACGCAACGTCTGCTGGTTGACTTGCTCCAGCGCGATGGTTGGCTCTTCCGGCGGCTCGGCACCTTCGGCCCCTTCTTTCACCAGATTCTGCCGACGCGCCAGCGCACGACGCCAGGCGATACGCCGTGCCGCCACGCTTAACCCACGCAGCACTGTCTGGTACAGCAAGTTCCAGACGATTACCAGATACACCGTTTCAATCCAACGCCCGGAGAGGCGCAGCGTAGTGTAGAAATAGCCTGTTGCAGTCAGCACCATCAGCGCAATCGGGATGATCGACAGCACGGTAATGGTGACCAGACGCATGGTGTGGGATTCTTTATCACGCCAGCTTTCACGGCACATTGGCCATACCAGGAAGGCGATCAGCAGCAGGTTAAAGAAAATCATCGCCTGCCCCAGCACATCATCCATCAAATGCAGCGGGGAGAGTTCTGCTACCACAGACCAGAAATGGATTGGCAACAACGCGAGGCTGATGCGAACAATCTGCCGACGCCAGTGGCTGGTCTGTTGCTCTGGCATACCAAAGTGACGAACCGCAACGCCGTTTTTCTCCAGCACTTTCCAGCACAGGCCAAACACCAGCCAGAAAATCGCCAGTTTTTTGCTGAACGCCCACAGTAATTCACTGATGTTGAGCTGCATGGTCAGCAGAATCAGACCAACGGCGAGAATAATCAGACACACCGGCAGCGCGCGAATCAGGTCGATAAGAATCGCTTTTGGTGTGTTGAGCTGGCTATCGTTACGCAGGGAACCTACGGCGGAAGCCAGTTTTTGCTGATACGCTTTCAGCCAACCCAGACGCCAGTGGATCAGCCCGGCAATTAACAGCAGCGGTAAACCGGCAAGGAAAGCGATAAATACGGCGGGCCAGGCTTTTTCCCAGTTCACCGTAATTTTCATCGACTTGAATTCATCCTGCAGCGTTTGCGGGAACGCCTTAATCCAGTCCCAGTCCATCGGACGGTTACTGTTCACCCAGAAAATTTGCTGGGTCAGGATAGATTTCAGGTTTTTCGACACGCTCATTAACTGCTGCTGGTTGATTTGCAGGTTAATGGCCATCATCAGTTGGTTACCCAACTGTTTGTTTAGCTGATCCAGCAGTTCACGACGCATATCTACCACTTGCAACAGTGCGTCACGGACTTCATCGTTGACTTCGTTAGCATGGCCCTCTTCCAGTTTGGCCACATAAGCATCGCTCTGGAACAGTGCATCACGTTGCTGGTTGACTTCGAACTGTTCGAGACGCAAATCCGCGATGCGGTTGGTCATGTTTTCCAGTTCATCCGCCGACGGCAGCGTTTGTTGTTGTTGGTAAAGAATACGGGACAACAGCAGGCTGCCCTTCAGGACAGAAATCTGCTCTTTAATATTGCGTTCCGATTGCAGCGCCCGCTCCAGCCAGTTTTTAACTTTGATGTTTTGCTGCATCAACTGATTGCCGTTTTCTGTGGCGCTAATCAGACGCTGACTTAATTGCTGGTTAATTTCCAGTTCCTGCTTCACCAGCGGGTTAGCCTGAATACGCGCAGCTTCGTCCGGCGTTGCCGCTTCCTGCGCTGTTTTTTCAGTTAATGTCAGGCGCTTGCTGTTCACCGCCTCCTGCAACAGTTGCAGTTGATGTTCCAGACGCGTGCTGTTCGCCGTCACGTAATCGCGTTGCTTTTGTAGGGTATCCTGTAAGACGGTGTTCCCTTCCAGGCTTTTACGTTGCTGGTCAATCTCGGCATTCAGCAAAACCTGCTGCGCCTGCATCAACACTTTCTGGCTGGGACGTAAAGCCGCCTCACCAACCTCAGTGCCATCCAGACGGCTGCGAATTTGTTGCAACTGCTGCGAGGCGGTATACATCGCATTTTGCACGCGTTCGGGCTGCGTCTGTAATGAAACCAACTGGCTGTTATAAGAAGCCAGATCGTTTTGTGCGTTTTGCAACTCGTCCAGCGCCTGCGAAACGCGAGACTCCAACTGACGTAACGACAGCGTACTCAACGTCTTACGGGTTTCTTCGTCGTTATCCACATCGCCAAGCGCAGTTAACGCAGCAGTCGCCTGGCGCATTTTCTCTGGTGCTTCGGCAACTTTTTGCCGTAATTGCACCGTTTCTTCTTTTACACGCTCGATTTTCTCAAGAGTGGCTAATGTGTCAGTAACATCTTGCTGTACCAGCTTATCCTGGGCAGAAAGATCTTTTTGTTTATTAAGCGAGTCAAGTTGTGCCTGTAGATCCGCTTTCGTCGGTAGATCACCATTCGATGACGCCCGCGCAAAGGCCGTGTTCTGGCATAACAAGACCAAAACAAAAGCAATAAATGCTGAAAAAACAAAATGTCGTGATCGTTTGTAATACTGGAACATAGTCATGATGAGTGAAGGTTTCTGAACCTGAAGAACGACCTGAAATAGTCAAGCGGCTAGAATAGCACGGCGTGGAGAACCAGAATAGCAACAGCGAAAATGTCCAGGATAAATCCTGGAGTCTGATTCAGGATTTTTCGTTGGCGGCAGGTGCACGAAGCGTGGGACAAAGGAGATACATTTCCAGCAATATAGCAACGTAATCGCGGGCTTCTTTTTTGAGATCAAAAGATTGCGGGGCAAACAGCCAATTTTCCATTAAACCGGAAATATAGCCGCGCATAATAATTGCTGCGCGACGCGTCATTAAATCCGCGGGCAGCATTTTCGCTTCAATACAATGTCTTAACGTTTGTTCTATACGGTCATAACTTTCAAGACAGAGATTACGTTGTGCCTGCTGAACGACTGCCATTTCTCCGACAAATTCGCATTTATGGAATATAATCTCCATCAATAAGCGCCGCCGCTCTTCTGTCACCGTCGATTCAAGAACATGAATTAGTATTTCTCTTAACACAGAGAGTGGATCGCCAGGGAATTTTGCCTGATACTCAAGCTCTAGTTCACCAATATTGGATTCTGACAGCTCCCAGATCTCACTGAATAAATCCGACTTATCTTTAAAATGCCAGTAGATTGCACCACGCGTAACGCCTGCTGCTTTTGCAATCTCTCCCAGTGAGGTGGATGATACCCCCTGCTGTGAGAAAAGACGTAGAGCCACATCGAGGATGTGTTGGCGTGTTTCTTGCGCTTCTTGTTTGGTTTTTCGTGCCATATGTTAGTGAATTTACAGGCGTTAGATTTACATACATTTATGAATGTATGTACCATAGCACGACGATAATATAAACGCAGCAATGGGTTTATCGACTTTTGACCATTGACCAATTTGAAATCGGACACTCGAGGTTTACATATGAACAAAAACAGAGGGTTTACGCCTCTGGCGATCGTTCTGATGCTCTCAGGCAGCTTAGCGCTTACAGGATGTGACGACAAACAGGCCCAACAAGGTGGCCAGCAGATGCCCGCCGTTGGGGTAGTAACAGTCAAAACTGAACCTCTGCAGATCACAACCGAGCTTCCGGGCCGCACCAGTGCTTTCCGGATCGCAGAAGTTCGTCCTCAAGTTAGCGGGATCATCCTGAAGCGTAATTTCAAAGAAGGTAGCGACATCGAAGCGGGGGTATCTCTCTATCAGATTGATCCTGCTACCTACCAGGCAGCTTACGATAGTGCAAAAGGCGATCTGGCTAAAGCGCAAGCAGCAGCCAATATCGCGCAGTTGACTGTTAATCGTTACCAGAAGCTGCTGGGTACTCAGTACATCAGTAAGCAGGAGTACGATCAGGCACTGGCAGATGCACAACAGGCAAATGCTGCTGTCACTGCGGCGAAAGCGGCGGTTGAAACCGCACGAATCAATCTGGCTTATACCAAAGTCACCTCTCCGATTACCGGCCGTATTGGTAAATCGAACGTGACGGAAGGCGCATTGGTGCAAAACGGTCAGGCGACTGCGCTGGCAACCGTGCAACAACTTGATCCGATCTACGTTGATGTGACTCAGTCCAGTAACGACTTCCTGCGTCTGAAACAGGAACTCGCTAACGGCACACTGAAGCAAGAGAACGGCAAAGCTAAAGTGTCGCTGATCACCAGTGACGGTATTAAGTTCCCGCAGGATGGTACGCTGGAGTTCTCTGACGTTACCGTCGATCAGACCACCGGATCTATCACGTTACGCGCCATTTTCCCGAACCCGGATCACACCCTGCTGCCGGGTATGTTCGTGCGTGCACGTCTGGAAGAAGGGCTTAATCCAAACGCCATTTTAGTTCCGCAACAAGGGGTAACTCGTACACCACGCGGCGAAGCTACCGTACTGGTGGTTGGCGCGGATGACAAAGTGGAAACTCGTCCGATCGTCGCCAGCCAGGCCATTGGCGATAAGTGGCTGGTGACTGAGGGTCTGAAAGCAGGCGAACGCGTAGTAGTAAGTGGGCTGCAGAAAGTGCGTCCTGGTGTCCAGGTGAAAGCACAAGAGATAACCGCTGATAACAACCAGCAAGACGCAAGCGGTGCTCAGCCTGAACAGTCCAAGTCTTAACTTAAACAGGAGCCGTTAAGACATGCCTAATTTCTTTATTGATCGCCCGATTTTTGCGTGGGTGATCGCCATCATCATCATGTTGGCAGGGGGGCTGGCGATCCTCAAACTGCCGGTGGCGCAATATCCTACGATTGCACCGCCGGCAGTAACGATCTCCGCTTCCTATCCTGGCGCTGATGCAAAAACAGTGCAGGATACTGTTACACAGGTTATCGAACAGAATATGAACGGTATCGATAACCTGATGTACATGTCATCCAATAGTGACTCCACGGGTACTGTGCAGATCACTCTGACCTTTGAGTCTGGTACTGATGCGGATATCGCGCAGGTTCAGGTGCAGAACAAACTGCAACTGGCAATGCCGTTACTGCCGCAGGAAGTACAGCAGCAAGGGGTGAGTGTTGAGAAATCTTCCAGTAGCTTCCTGATGGTTGTCGGCGTTATCAACACCGACGGCACCATGACGCAGGAGGATATCTCTGACTACGTAGCGGCAAATATGAAAGATGCCATCAGCCGTACATCGGGCGTCGGTGACGTTCAGTTGTTCGGTTCCCAGTACGCGATGCGTATCTGGATGAACCCGAATGAACTGAACAAATACCAGTTAACGCCGGTTGATGTTATTACCGCAATCAAAGCACAGAACGCCCAGGTAGCTGCCGGTCAGCTCGGTGGTACGCCGCCGGTTAAAGGCCAGCAGCTTAACGCCTCTATTATTGCTCAGACGCGTCTGACCTCCACTGAAGAGTTCGGCAAAATTCTGCTGAAAGTGAATCAGGATGGTTCCCGCGTACTGCTGCGTGATGTGGCGAAAATTGAGCTGGGTGGTGAAAACTACGACATCATCGCGGAATTTAACGGACAACCGGCTTCTGGTCTGGGTATCAAGCTGGCGACCGGTGCAAACGCGCTGGATACCGCCTCAGCAATCCGGGCTGAACTGGCGAAGATGGAGCCGTTTTTCCCGTCGGGTCTGAAAATCGTTTATCCATACGACACTACGCCGTTCGTGAAAATCTCCATTCACGAAGTAGTGAAAACCCTGGTCGAAGCAATCATCCTCGTGTTCCTGGTAATGTATCTGTTCTTGCAGAACTTCCGCGCGACGTTGATTCCGACCATTGCTGTACCGGTGGTATTGCTGGGAACATTTGCCGTCCTTGCTGCCTTTGGTTTCTCGATAAACACGCTAACAATGTTCGGGATGGTGCTCGCTATCGGCCTGTTGGTGGATGACGCCATCGTTGTGGTAGAAAACGTTGAACGTGTGATGGCAGAAGAAGGTCTGCCGCCGAAAGAAGCCACTCGTAAGTCAATGGGGCAGATTCAGGGCGCACTGGTTGGTATCGCGATGGTGCTGTCGGCTGTATTTATACCGATGGCCTTCTTTGGCGGCTCAACTGGTGCAATCTATCGTCAGTTCTCCATTACCATTGTTTCCGCAATGGCATTGTCAGTACTGGTGGCGTTGATCCTGACTCCGGCGCTTTGTGCGACCATGCTAAAACCTATCGCTAAAGGCGATCATGGGGAAGGTAAAAAAGGCTTCTTCGGCTGGTTTAACCGCATGTTCGAAAAGAGCACGCACCACTATACCGACAGCGTAGGCGGTATTCTGCGCAGTACGGGGCGTTATCTGGTGCTGTATCTGATCATTGTTGTCGGCATGGCCTATCTGTTCGTGCGTCTGCCAAGCTCCTTCTTGCCAGATGAAGACCAGGGCGTGTTTATGACCATGGTCCAACTGCCTGCAGGTGCAACACAAGAACGCACGCAAAAAGTGCTCAACGAGGTGACGAATTACTATCTGACCAAAGAAAAGAACAACGTTGAATCGGTGTTCGCCGTTAACGGCTTCGGCTTTGCGGGACGTGGTCAGAACACGGGTATTGCGTTCGTTTCGTTGAAGGACTGGGCTGACCGTCCGGGTGATGAGAACAAAGTTGAAGCGATTACCACGCGTGCAACGCGTGCCTTCTCGCAAATTAAAGATGCGATGGTGTTCGCCTTTAACCTGCCAGCGATTGTGGAACTGGGTACGGCAACCGGCTTTGACTTTGAGCTGATTGACCAGGCGGGCCTCGGCCACGAAAAACTGACCCAGGCACGTAACCAGTTGCTGGGCGAAGCAGCGAAGCACCCTGATCTGCTGACCAGCGTGCGTCCGAACGGCCTGGAAGATACGCCGCAGTTTAAGATTGATATCGACCAGGAAAAAGCTCAGGCACTGGGTGTTTCTATTAACGACATTAACACCACCCTGGGGGCTGCATGGGGCGGCAGCTACGTGAACGACTTTATCGACCGCGGTCGTGTGAAGAAAGTTTACGTAATGTCAGAAGCGAAATACCGCATGCTGCCGGAAGATATCGGTAACTGGTATGTTCGTGCTGCTGATGGTCAGATGGTGCCATTCTCAGCGTTCTCCTCTTCACATTGGGAATACGGTTCGCCGCGTCTGGAACGTTACAACGGTCTGCCATCCATGGAGATCTTAGGTCAGGCGGCACCGGGTAAGAGTACCGGTGAAGCGATGGCGCTGATGGAACAACTGGCGAGTAAGCTGCCTACGGGGGTTGGCTACGACTGGACGGGGATGTCCTATCAGGAACGCCTCTCCGGTAACCAGGCACCTTCGCTGTACGCGATTTCGTTGATTGTCGTGTTCCTGTGTCTGGCGGCACTGTATGAGAGCTGGTCAATTCCGTTCTCCGTTATGCTGGTTGTTCCGCTGGGGGTTATCGGTGCATTGCTGGCAGCCACCTTCCGTGGCTTAACCAACGACGTTTACTTCCAGGTGGGCCTGCTCACAACCATTGGGTTGTCAGCGAAGAACGCGATACTTATCGTCGAATTCGCCAAAGACTTGATGGATAAAGAAGGTAAAGGTCTGATTGAAGCTACTCTGGATGCGGTGCGAATGCGTTTACGTCCGATCCTGATGACTTCACTGGCGTTTATCCTCGGTGTTATGCCGCTGGTTATCAGTACTGGTGCTGGTTCCGGCGCACAGAACGCAGTTGGTACTGGTGTAATGGGCGGCATGGTGACCGCAACGGTACTGGCGATCTTCTTCGTTCCGGTGTTCTTTGTGGTGGTTCGCCGCCGCTTTAGCCGCAAGAATGAAGATATCGAACACAACCATACTGTCGATCATCATTGATAAAACTCGTAATCACTAAGGCCGCGCAAGCGGCCTTTTTAATACGTATAATCTTAAAGTCACAATGTTTACAGCTAAGGTTTCAAACGGAGGGTAGTTTTAACGCGGCATAAAATTCATAAAAAATGCCTATTGTTAGTTAATTTATATTAAGTCGCGCTAATAGGTATAATAACCCATAGACATCTAGAGGCTATTCTTAATTATTTGCGGCAATTCTTTATTTATTCATGTCAATTACATCATAATCAGAGCAATCCTAGGTATTAGTGTGACAAATTCCCATACCATTTTATCAGCCGCGATGCGAGAATCCTGATTACGTTATGAATAGCATCAAACTAACTGCTTTAGGCTTTACGTGGTTGGTGCCAGGATGAAGAAGTAAGCCTTTTCCCTCTCCTCCTCCTAATTGTAATTTTTCGTAATAATGCGATGAAAACCTTCAAAGAGTGGATTATAGTTAATCTAACAAATGTGAGGGCAAGTCCAGGTCAGTAAGTTTTCCCATCCCGAAAGGTGTCCGTTAGTTCAATCGCTAAGAAGGGGACGCGTTATGGATGAATACTCACCAAAAAGACATGATATTGCACAGCTTAAGTTTCTTTGCGAAACCCTGTATCATGACTGTCTTGCAAACCTTGAAGAAAGCAATCATGGTTGGGTTAACGACCCTACCTCGGCTATCAATCTGCAACTTAATGAACTCATTGAGCATATTGCAACCTTCGCGCTTAATTACAAAATTAAGTATAATGAAGACAATAAGCTCATTGAGCAGATAGATGAATATCTGGACGACACCTTTATGTTGTTCAGTAGTTATGGTATTAATATGCAGGATCTCCAGAAATGGCGGAAGTCAGGTAACCGACTGTTCCGTTGTTTCGTGAATGCCACGAAAGAGAATCCTGCAAGTTTATCTTGTTCGAATTATTACAACCATGGGTAGAAGTATGTCCGATAAACCTTTAACAAAAACCGATTATTTGATGCGTTTGCGTCGTTGTCAGACAATTGACACGCTGGAACGTGTTATCGAGAAAAATAAATACGAACTATCAGATAATGAACTGGCGGTATTTTACTCAGCCGCAGATCACCGCCTTGCAGAATTGACCATGAATAAGCTTTACGACAAGATCCCTTCCTCGGTGTGGAAATTTATTCGATAACTCAATTAGTATAAAATCAGGCTATAACAGTCTGTTTATTAAGTATATTCTATTTTTTCCATGAAGACATTCCTCATGTGATCTCCATCACACAGAAGTAACGGGAACGTTCTCTTCATTGGCTTTTTGCATTACTGTGTTGCCGCATTTTCAGCAACCAGGATGTTTGTAATGAGCACAGAAAAAGAAAAGATGATTGCTGGTGAGTTGTATTGCTCGGCAGATGAGACTTTATCTCGCGATCGCCTGCGCGCTCGTCAGCTTATTCACCAATACAACCATTCCGCGCCGGAAGATCAATCACTACGCCAACAAATTCTCACCGATTTACTCGGCTAGGTTGCGGATGCGTATATTGAGCCTTCCTTTCGTTGCGACTATGGCTATAACATTTTCCTCGGTAAAGGGTTTTACGCAAATTTCGATTGCGTAATGCTTGATGTCTGCCCTATTCGTATTGGCGATAATTGCATTCTGGCTCCGGGCGTTCATATTTATACCGCTACACACCCTGTCGATCCTGTAGAACGTAATGCTGGTGGTGAACTGGGGAAACCGGTGACTATCGGTAATAACGTCTGGATTGGGGGGCGTGCCATCATTAACCCGGGCGTTACCATTGGCGATAACGTCGTAGTGGCATCAGGTGCGGTCGTCACAAAAGATATCCCGGACAACGTCGTCGTGGGCGGCAACCCAGCCAGAATCATTAAAAAGTTGTAACTACAATTTGCAACTGTTATGCAAAATTGTGGCAAATCTGTTACTTTCTTCATATCATTCCCACGTTAAAATAGGGTGTTCACTGGAAAGTTGCAGATACCACGAAGGCAAAAGATGACTGAAATACAACGCCTGCTAACCGAAACGATTGATTCTCTGAATACGCGCGAAAAACGCGACAACAAACCCCGCTTTAGTATCAGTTTTATCCGCAAACATCCGGGGCTGTTTATCGGCATGTATGTTGCTTTTTTTGCCACACTGGCGGTAATGTTGCAGTCCCAAACGCTGTCAGATTCAGTCTGGCTACTGGTTGTGTTATTCATCCTGCTTAACGGTTTCTTCTTTTTCGATGTCTACCCACGCTACCGCTATGAAGATATCGACGTGCTCGATTTTCGGGTTTGCTATAACGGCGAATGGTATAACACGCGATTTGTCCCTGCTGCGCTGGTTGAAGCCATACTGAACTCGCCGCGTGTCGCGAATATCCACAAAGAACAACTGCAAAAAATGATCGCCCGTAAAGGTGAACTGTCTTTTTACGATATATTCACCCTCACCCGCACCGAAGTAACATCTTAAGTTAGGTTTTCCCACCAGGTGTAAACCTCTACGCCTGGTCAATTGACAACGATCGTTGCCACCTGTCACTGCATGAAATCCCCGTCCTAACCACTGATCTCTTGCCAGCCTTTTTTCACGATCAGATATACTTTCCCTACACTGTGTTAATAAGGACATGCTGGTGAGAACACGACATCTGGTCAGCCTGATTTCAGGTGTACTTATACTTTCAGTACTGCTGCCTGTCGGCTTAAGCGTCTGGTTGGCCCATCAGCAGGTAGAAGCGTCATTTATTGAGGAGTTGAATACCTATTCTTCCCGTGTCGCTATTCGGGCCAATAAAGTGGCGATGCAAGGAAAAGATGCGCTGCAAGAGCTGGAAAGATGGCAAGGTGGAGCCTGTAGTGAAGAACATCTCATGGAAATGCGCCGGGTTTCATACAGCTATCGCTATATTCAGGAAGTGGTCTATATCAATAACAACATTCCCCAGTGCTCTTCTCTGGAACACGAAAGCCCACCGGATACCTTCCCGGAGCCGGGGAGGATTTCAAAAGAGGGTTATCGTGTCTGGTTAACCTCGCACAACGACTTAGGTATCACCCGTTACATGGTTGCTATGGGAACCGCACATTACGTAGTAATGATCGATCCTGCCTCCTTTATCGACGTAATTCCTTATAGCTCATGGCAAATTGATGCCGCCATTATTGGCAATGCCCATAATACTGTCATAACCAGCAGCGATGAAATTGCCCGGGGCATTATTACCCAACTACAAAAAACGCCCGGTGAGCATATCGAAAATAATGGAATTATTTACGACATCCAGCCCCTCCCGGAGATGAATATTTCCATCATCACCTGGGCTCCAACGAAAATGTTGCAAACAAGCTGGTATCGGCAGGTCTTTATTTGGTTACCTGTTGGGTTATTAATTGGTCTGCTGGCAGCGATATTTGTGCTTCGTATTTTGCGCCGCCTCCAGTCACCGCATCACCGACTGCAAGATGCCATCGAAAACCGTGATATTTGCGTACATTATCAGCCGATTGTCTCCTTAGCCAATGGCAAAATTGTCGGTGCCGAAGCACTGGCACGTTGGCCACAGACGGACGGTAGCTGGTTGTCACCGGATAGTTTCATCCCGCTGGCACAGCAAACGGGTCTTTCTGAACCACTGACGCTGCTGATTATAAGAAACGTATTTGAAGATATGGGCGACTGGCTGCGACAACACCCGAACCAGCATATTTCAATCAATCTGGAATCTACTGTGCTCACATCGGAAAAAATTCCGCAACTCCTGGGGAAAATGATCAACCACTACCAGGTTAACCCTAAACAGATCGCGCTTGAACTCACAGAGCGCGAGTTTGCCGATCCGAAAACCAGCGCTCCGATCATTTCTCGCTACCGGGAAGCCGGTCATGATATTTATCTGGATGATTTCGGTACTGGTTATTCGAGCTTAAGTTATTTGCAGGATCTGGATGTCGATATTCTGAAAATAGATAAATCCTTCGTTGACGCACTGGAATATAAAAATGTCACCCCGCATATCATCGAAATGGCAAAAACGCTGAAGCTGAAAATGGTGGCGGAAGGCATCGAAACCAGCAAACAGGAAGAGTGGCTACGCCAGCATGGTGTGCACTACGGTCAGGGCTGGTTGTACAGCAAAGCTTTGCCAAAAGAAGATTTCATTATCTGGGCAAAACAGCATCTCTGAATTAGGGGCTGGCGGCACGCCGCACAGCCCGTCACGCTACTCGTCGATGATTGACTCGAACCCACCGTAAATCATCCGTTTGCCATCAAACGGCATTGATTCACCGAACTCTTTCATCCGTGGGTCAGACATCATTTTTTGATTGGCAGCGTCGCGGACCTCTTTTGAAGGATATTCAATCCAGCTAAACACCACTTCCTCATTCTCTTCCGCTTTCACTGCCATGCGAAAATCGGTCACTTTGCCGTTTGGCACATCGCTGGCCCAACATTCGACAATGCGAAGCGCGCCAAACTCTTTAAACAGTGGCGCGGCCTTTGCGGCCATTTCCCGGTAGGCATCCTTATTTTCGGCAGGAACAGCAACAACAAACCCATCAACATACTTCATCAGAAACTCCTCCGAAGCGTACTGCGCAGTCAGGCAATTCCTGCAGCGTCAGTCGTGATTAAAGTTTAGCCACATTGAGATTTTTTGACGAAACGGCGGGGAAACAGAAATGGGTGGGGGCTCTGCCAGCTACATCCCGGCACACGCGTCATCTGCCTTGGCTGCTTCCTTCCGGACCTGACCTGGTAAACAGAGTAGCGTTGCGGGAGAACCAACAGAGCCCCCATTGAGAGCGTTGAGAACCAACGCGCAGGCGCATTATCACTGCTGCCCCTGCTAATTGCAACCCATTGCGTGCCAGATGCTGCTTTCTTGCGCAATGCGGCTTCACTCAGGCGTTTTTCCAGATTATGCTGAAAAATTACCTCAGGAAGAAAAGATGGAAAAAGAAGATTCATTTCCCCAACGCGTCTGGCAAATCGTAGCCGCTATTCCCGAAGGCTATGTCACCACCTACGGTGATGTCGCAAAACTGGCAGGATCACCCCGCGCCGCGCGCCAGGTAGGCGCTGTGTTAAAGCGCCTACCCGAAGGCAGCACCTTGCCCTGGCACCGGGTGGTTAATCGCCATGGCACAATTTCGTTAACCGGCCCAGATTTACAGCGTCAGCGGCAGGCGTTGCTGGCAGAAGGTGTGATGGTATCGGGAAGCGGGCAAATCGACTTGCAGCGTTATCGCTGGATTTATTAACCCTCTCCGGACGGAGAGGGTTAATGGCGCTTAGTATTGCGTAGGTGCTGGAACTGCCGAAGACGGATTCACTTGTGTCGGGGAAGTCGACGGTACAGTGGTTGTTGCGCCACCGCTGGCCTGAACCGGCACGGCGGTTTGCTGAACCGGCACTAATATCAGGTCAGCTTTGGTTCCGCCCTGATTGATCACCGGTTGAACGGTATCGGTGATAAACACCAGTTTGTCGTTGACGGTAACCGCCGCACTCAACAGGATACGCGCATTCGGCTGAACGTCTGCCGGGTTAAATGGCAGAACAAAACTGAACGGTGACTGTTTACCTTCGGTACGTACTGCTTTCTGCGCCAGAACTTTAGAAGGCGCATCCGCTAACGACGCGTCAGAAAGTGTCACGGTCAGCACGGCGTCAGGCGGCAGTGCGACTTTCTGACGGATCCAGACCGTACCGGAAACATTCGGTTGTTGTATAGCAGGTTGCTGTGTCGCTGCAATAGACGTATTTGCAGCCGGTGCTGGCGTCTGGATATCCGCGCTTTTATCCGCGCAAGCCGCCAACGCAATCGCAACCGCTAAACCACTGGCCATGTGCACGAGTTTCATTCACTTCTCCTTATTATCAATGCACCAGCGGGCTAACTTTCCTCGCCGGAAGAGTGGTTAACAAAATAGTAACGTCAATAAGTGTGGCACATGTCACGTATTAACGCCTGCATTTAGCCAGTAATTCAGACCATTGCACCCATCGGACCAGTAACAAAATTGCGTTATACTCAACTCACTTTGGCTTGCTGCGGCAGCTTTGTTACTGGAGAGTTAATATGAGTCAGGCCTTAAAAAATTTACTGACATTGTTGAATCTGGAAAAAATTGAGGAAGGACTCTTTCGCGGCCAGAGTGAAGATTTAGGTTTACGCCAGGTGTTTGGTGGCCAGGTCGTGGGTCAGGCGCTGTATGCTGCAAAAGAGACTGTTCCCGAAGAGCGTCTGGTGCATTCGTTCCACAGCTACTTTCTTCGCCCTGGCGACAGTAAAAAGCCGATTATTTACGATGTCGAAACGCTGCGCGACGGCAACAGTTTCAGCGCCCGTCGTGTGGCTGCTATTCAAAACGGCAAACCGATCTTTTATATGACGGCCTCTTTCCAGGCACCGGAAGCGGGTTTCGAACACCAAAAAGAGATGCCTCCAGCCCCTGCGCCTGATGGTCTGCCTTCGGAAACGCAAATCGCCCAGTCGCTGGCCCACTTGTTACCGCCAGTGCTGAAAGATAAATTTATCTGTGATCGTCCGCTGGAAGTCCGTCCGGTGGAGTTTCATAACCCACTGAAAGGCCACGTCGCAGCCCCCCATCGTCAGGTGTGGATCCGCGCGAACGGCAGCGTGCCGGATGATCTGCGCGTTCATCAATACCTGCTCGGTTATGCCTCTGACCTCAATTTCTTGCCAGTAGCTTTACAGCCGCACGGCATCGGTTTTCTCGAACCGGGGATTCAAATTGCTACCATCGACCATTCCATGTGGTTCCATCGACCGTTTAATTTAAACGAATGGCTGCTGTATAGCGTGGAGAGCACGTCAGCGTCCAGTGCCCGCGGATTTGTGCGTGGTGAGTTTTATACCCAGGACGGCATGCTGATTGCCTCGACCGTTCAGGAAGGGGTAATGCGTAATCACAATTAAAAAACAGCCGGAGGTGAAAACCGTCCGGCTGTCAGATTGTTGGTAACGTGCTTTTGTTGATGCCGGTGGCGGCGTAAACGCCTTATCCGGCCTACCAATTCTTGTAAATTCAATAAATTGTGATTTTTATTGTCGGCCTGATAAGCACAGCGCATCAGGCAAATTTGTATTTGATTGCAGGTTACGCGTTATAGGCATTTTCGCCGTGGCTGTTGACGTCCAGCCCTTCACGTTCCTGTTCTTCCGGTACACGCAGGCCAACCGTCAAATCCGCCAGTTTGTAGCCGATAAACGCCACCACACCAGACCAGACGATCGTAATGGCGATACTTTCCAGTTGTACCAACACCTGATGGCCCATCGTCACACCTTCCGCGAAGCCCACACCGCCCAGCGAACTGGCGGCAAAAATTCCGGTCATGATACAGCCGACAATACCGCAAACGCCGTGTACACCGAAGACATCGCAGGGATCATCCACCCGCAGCAGACGTTTCAACATAGTAACGCCCCACAAGCCTGCCAGACCAGCTACCACGCCGATAATCAACGCGCCGCCAACACCAATGTAACCACAGGCAGGCGTCACGCCGACCAGACCGGCAATCGCACCAGAGCAAGCCCCCAGCAGAGAAGGTTTACCGCGCAGTGCCCATTCACCGAAGATCCAGCCAAGAATTGCCGCCGCCGTTGCTACCACGGTGTTAACAAACGCCAGTGCCGCAATTTCGTTTGCCGTGCCCGCAGACCCGGCGTTAAAACCAAACCACCCGATATAAAGAATGGCAGTTCCGGTAAAGACCATCGGCAGGTTGTGCGGTTTAAACGCCTCTTTGCCAAAGCCCACGCGTTTACCGACCAGATACGCGCCTACCAGACCGGCGATTGCGGCGTTAATGTGCACCACTGTGCCACCGGCAAAATCCAGCGCACCGTGGGAAGCCAGCAAACCGCCTCCCCAGACCATATGCGCAATCGGAATGTAAGAGAGCGTCAACCACACCACCACGAAGATTAACACTGCCGAGAAGCGAATCCTCTCCGCCAGCGCCCCGACGATCAAGCCAACGGTAATACAGGCAAACGATCCCTGAAACGCCACGTGGATATACTGATAGATACTGCCCATTACCGCGGTCAATTCGATATTTTTCAACATTAACCAGTTAATGTTGCCAAAGAAGTTGTTGCCCTCGCCAAACGCCAGTGAGTAGCCGTAAACCACCCAGAGAATACAAACCAATGCAAAGGTCACGGTCACCTGTGTCAGCATCGACAGCACGTTTTTACCGCGAATCAGGCCACCATAAAACAGCGCGATACCCGGAACAGTCATAAACAGCACCAGCGCAGTACAAATCATCATAAACGCATTGTCGGCTTTATCTGCCACCGCAGGAGCAGCCATTACCAGTCCTGGCAGCATCGCCAGTGAAGCAAGCCCAGTTTTTATCGTCGCTATCTTCATTTTTCAGTCCTGTTGCTGTGTGCCAGAGATTACAGCGCCGCTTCGTCGGCTTCGCCGGTACGGATACGAATGACGCGTTGCAATTCAGCGACAAAGATTTTGCCGTCGCCAATTTTTCCGGTGTAAGCCGCCTTGCTGACGATATCGATCACTTCATCGAGTTGATCATCGGCAATCGCCACATCGATTTTTACTTTTGGCAGGAAATTGACGCTGTATTCCGCGCCACGGTACAGCTCAGCATGCCCTTTCTGACGCCCGAAACCTTTCACTTCAGTGACGGTCAGGCCCTGGATGCCAATGGAAGATAACGCTTCACGAACGTCTTCCAGCTTGAATGGTTTGATTATCACGGTCACCAGCTTCATAGATCCCCTCCGGTCAGAATTCGGTAATGGTTCTGCTACACGAAGAAGGTATTGCAAGCGGTGTGCCAGAAATGAAAAACGAGAGGGAAAGCAGGACGCAAAGGTGATTGAAAACAAAAACGCACTATGACAGTGCACAGTGCGTTGCATTTTTGCACCAACGATGAAATTTTGCGCTAATCAGGCGCTCAACGATTCCTCTTCACGTACGCTGGCAGCCAGTTCTTCTCCTGCAAGTTGCAGTTGGTACATCTGCCAGTAACGTCCCTGAGCCGCAAGCAGTTGCTGGTGCGTCCCCTGCTCCACGGCTTGTCCACGATGAAGCACCAGAATGGTGTCGGCATCAACAATGGTCGATAAGCGGTGAGCGATCACCACCAGCGTAGTATGTTCGCGCACCGCCGCCAGGGCGTGCTGAATCGCCTGTTCAGTACCGGAATCAATACTGGCGGTTGCTTCATCAAGGATCAGGATTTGCGGTGTTTCTACCAGCACGCGCGCCAGCGCCAGCAACTGTTTTTGCCCGACTGAGAGATTATTCCCCTGCTCGCCCAACGGCGTATAAATGCCGTCGCTCATGCTGCGCGCCAGCTCTGCCAGTTGCACCGTTTCCAGCGCTTGCCAGATGCGTTCTTCGGAGATATCACGCCCCAGCGTAACGTTCGCCAGGAAGGAATCCGCCAGCACAACCGGATCTTGCTGCACCATTGCCACGCCCTGGCGCAGCGCGCTGTGACTTAGCGAACTTAACGGACGTCCGTCGAGACGAATCTCGCCTTCCGTTAGCGGGTAATAGCCCATCAGCAAACTTGCCAAAGTGCTTTTGCCACTGCCGGTATGCCCGACCAGCGCCACAAAGTTGCGCGAAGGCACAGACAGATTAATGTTTTTCAGTACCAGATTGTCATCACGATAGGCAAACGACACATTATCGACGTCAATGGTGCCGCTCTGTAACGGGCGATCATCATTGCCATATTGCTGGCGCGGCCCGTCCATCAGTTCAAATACACGCTCACCTGCGACAACAGCCTGTTGCAGCATTGCCTGTTGCGTGGTCAGTTCGATTAATGGTTCGTTAAGTCGCCCCAGATAGCTGATAAACGCATACAACACGCCCACTTCAATAGTGCCACTGGCAGAGAAACCAAACAGCATCAACAAACCGCAAAGAATGAGCGATGAAAACAGACTAAGCAGTGGTCGCAGTAAAAAGCCGTCGAGCCGCAGGGTTTGCATTCGCGCCATATAGTGCGAACGGCTGGCCTCCCCCATACGTTCACCAAATCGCGCCTGCTGACGGAACTGCTGGATAACGCTCATGCCATTGATGATTTCGTTAAAACCGTCGTTGATATCCGCCAGATAGGCGCGCACGCGGCGGACAATCGGCGTACTGTAACGCTGGTATATCACCATCACCACCAGCACGACCGGGAAGATCATTATTGCCACCAGCGCCATTCGCCAGTCGAGACTGAACATCGCCACCAGCATCGCACCCACAAGTGCGGCGCTACGCAAAACGGTTGCGACCACGGTAACGTAGAGATCGCGGATCACTTCTGTGTCATTGGTGACGCGGGAAATGACCTGCCCGACCGGCTGGGTATCAAACTCACTTAATGGCTGGCGTAGCGCAGCATCCATCACGTCGGTACGCAACTGTTGTACAACGCCAACCGCCGCCCGGTTAAATAACAACGACTGCGCGTAGTGCAGTCCGGCGGCAAGCAGTTGCAGCCCAACATACGCCACCGCCAGACCAACAACCATCTTCAACGGCAGATTATTTTTCGCCACCATATTGTCGATAAAATAGCTGATGAGCAGCGGCCCACTCACTTCTGCCGCTGCTGCAACCCACATCATCAGAACCGCAATACCCAGCGGCTTACGCCACGGCGAACCGTATGCTAACAGGCGCTTCAGAGTCGGCCACAGTTGGCTAAAACTACGCATCAACGGCCTCCTCGTGAATTTCAGGGGCATCGTCAAGCGCCGCCTCCAGTTGTTGATAGCGATACATATCGCGATACCAGCCGCTTTGTTGCGCCAGCACATCATGATCGCCGCGTTGAGCGATATGCCCGTGCTGCATCACAATTATTTCACTGGCTTCTGTCAGTGCAGAAAGACGATGGGCGCTGATGATGACCGTTCGCCCCTGTCCCCACTGGCGCAGGTTATGCAGGATCTGGTGCTCTGTGCGTCCGTCCACCGCAGAAAGCGCATCATCCAGAATGAGGATTTCCGCATTCACCAGTAACGCCCGGGCAATGGAGATACGCTGTTTTTGGCCACCGGAAAGCATCACGCCACGTTCGCCCACTTCTGTGTCGTAACCTTGCGGCAGACGAAGAATATCGTCATGCACACTGGCCAAACGCGCTACGTGCTCAATCTCTTGCTGGGTAGCATTCGGGCAACCCAGCGCAATGTTATTCGCCACGGTGTCGGAAAAAAGGAACGGCGTCTGACTGACGACTGCCAGGCGGCTACGCCAACTGTCGAGTTGTAGCTGCGTCAGAGGAATATCATGAAAGCGAATATCCCCCTCGCTGACGTCGAAATGACGCTGAATGAGTGACAGCACGGTACTTTTGCCGGAACCGGTCGGCCCGCAAATGCCCAGCATCTGACCGGGCTTCAATACGAAACTGACGTTTTCCAGCGCAGGATGGTGAGTTTGCGGATAGGTAAACTGGCGAATATTCACATCCAGTTTACCGCGTCCTTCCGGCACACTTTCGCTACCATCTTTGACGACCGGCGCTTCCGCCAGCATCGTTCGAATACGGCTGTACGCCGCGCTGCCGCGTTCCACAATGTTAAACATCCATGCCAGCGCCAGCATCGGCCAGATCATCAGGCCAAGATACATCATAAAACTGGTGAGCTGTCCCAGCGTTAAACTGCCCTGCACAACCATCCAGCTTCCCCCACCAATCGCCAGTAAATTCGCCATCCCAATAGCGATATAGATGGTCGGATCGAAACGGGCATCAATACGTGCCACACGCATGTTTTTCTTGCCAGTGTCCTCGGCATCTGCGGCAAATAGCGCCGACTGGCGATCTTCCAGACCAAAGGCTTTAATCATACGGATACTGGTGAGGCTCTCCTGGGTGCGGTCGTTGAGGCTGGAAAACGCCGCCTGCGCCAGCTTAAAACGCTCATGTAAAGCGTCGCCATTACGTTTGATCATGATCGCCATCACCGGCATCGGCAGCAGCGCTATTAAGGTCAACTGCCAGCTAATTTGCGTTGACATCATAATCAGCACCGCGCAGCCCATCACCAGCGAATCCACCAGCGTCAGCACCCCTTCCCCGGCGGCAAATACCACGCGATCAACGTCATTCGTCGCGCGGGCCATTAAGTCCCCCGTCCGGTGACGCAGGTAAAATTCTGGATGCTGGCGGCTTAACTGGCGGTAATAATCTTCACGCAGTTCAACAGCCAGTTGATAAGACGCACCGAACAACAGTACACGCCAGACATAACGCAGTAGATAAACCACGACTGCAATCAGCACCATAGTGGCGATCCACATCAGGATCTGTCCGGTCGTAAAGTGTTGTTCCGTCACGCCATCGACCACAATCCCGACTACTTTCGGCGGAACCAGTTGCAGCATCGCGATAATGACAAGCAAGGCCACAGCCCCGAGATAGCGACGCCATTCCCGACGGAAATACCAGCTTAGTTGAGCAAATAATCGCACGCGTTGTGTCCTGACCTGATTTTGGATATTTATTCGATGGGTAAAGAAGTGGTGTATTTAATCTGTTCCATCGCGAAACTGGAAGTAACGTCCGACAGCCCTGGCACGCTGTTTACCAGACGCTTATAAAACTCGTCGTAGCGTTTCATGTCGGCAACCTGGACACGCATCAGATAATCGTATTCACCGGCCATGCGCCAGAACCCCAGCACTTCTGGCATTTCCGTTACCACCGTGACAAAGCGGCAATACCATTCGCTGCTGTGATGTTGCGTTTTAATCAGTACAAAAGCGGTCAGCCCGAGGCCAATTTTTTCCGGGTCCAGTAAGGCAACTTTGCCGATAAGGATACCGTCATCCTCCAGCCGTTTCAGACGCTTCCAGCAAGGCGTGGTTGTCAGATTAACGGCTTCTGCCAGAGCCTGCAAAGAGAGGGTACAATCCTGCTGTAGCAAGGCCAGCAGCTTACGATCAATTTTATCTAACATAGCCCACCCACAGAGAATTATTTTCTCTTTTCATTCTATTTTAAAGGTCAAATACCGACAATTTATTCTGTGCGGTTTAAACGCCACTGCACAAAATGACAAATTCAAAGCAAAAAAAAACCGGGCTATTGCCCGGTGCTGGAAGGGATCTCGTTATTCGGGGGAATAAGGTAGATGTGGATTGTCCAGCCAGTGCGTCAAATAGTGAGAGACAGCCTGATTTCGGCAGTGTCCAATCACCGGTAAATGAGGGAGTTCCGCGCGAAGTTGCGGCATCGCATTGCCCATAATAAAGCCGCTGCCGACGCTGCCTAACATTTCACGATCGTTCATCGCATCGCCAAAGGCCATGCAGTCGCGCAGCGAAAAACCTAAATATTGGGTCAGCACCACCAACGCTGCGCCTTTATTGCACCCCACCGGCAGTACTTCCAGGCAATTAATCGCGGAAAAACACAAATGTGCTCGCTCGCCTAATGCTTCCTGTAGTTGGATCTGCAAGCGCGTAAGATCGTCATGATCGCCACAGAAACAGACCTTGGTGACGCGGTCGAGAGGCATTTTTTTGACATTGATAATCTGATAACGAAACTTGCTATAGACAAATGCCTGCAACAACGCCGGAATTTCGCGTTCGGTAAACCAGCCATCATCATTGAAGATATGCATGCTGGCCTGGGTATCCCACTTCTGATAGAGCACCCGTTCCGCCACATCTGCAGGTAAATCATCACGATGTAACAATTCACCTTCCAGAGAATGCACGCGCGTACCGTTGCCGGTAATCAAATACGCATCCAGCGATAGCGCCCCGAGAATGTGCTGCATCTCCAACGCATGGCGACCCGTAGCAAAAGTAAGGGTGATATCGCGTTCACGCAGGCGCGCCAGAGTAGAGAGGGTTTTCTCACCTAAGTGGTGGTCAGGCATCAATAAAGTGCCGTCCATATCAAATGCTGCCAGACGAGCCATTTCTTTCTCCACTCTGTGACAGGGTTAATGGTGATTGAGTATCACCTGATATATACGGAAGTAATAGTGAATAGTTAAATAATATTGTTCCGGGTTTATATGCGACTGCTTAACCGTCTTAACCAGTATCAACGTCTGTGGCAACCTTCCGCGGGAGAGACGCAGTCCGTGACCGTCAGCGAACTGGCCGAACGCTGTTTTTGCAGCGAACGGCATGTGCGCACACTGTTACGTCAGGCACAGGAGGCTGGATGGTTGGAGTGGCAGGCGCAATCAGGACGCGGAAAGCGCGGGCAACTACGCTTTCTGGTGACGCCGCAATTCCTGCGCAATACGATGATGGAACAGGCGCTGGAAACCGGGAAACAGCAGGATGTGCTGGAGCTGGCGCAACTGGCTCCTGGCGAGCTGCGTACCCTGTTACAACCGTTTATGGGCGGGCAATGGCATAACGATACACCGACGTTGCGTATCCCCTATTATCGCCCACTCGAACCGCTACAACCGGGCTTTTTGCCCGGCCGTGCCGAGCAGCATCTCGCCGGGCAAGTTTTTTCCGGCCTGACCCGCTTCGACAATAATACGCAACGCCCAATTGGCGATTTAGCGCACCACTGGGAAACGTCTACTGACGGGCTACGCTGGGATTTTTATCTTCGTTCAACACTGCACTGGCATAACGGCGATGCTGTAAAAGCAACGCAACTGCATCAGCGGTTGTTGATGCTGCTCCAGCTACCTGCATTGGGTAAATTATTTATTAGCGTGAAGCGTATTGAAGTCCCCCATCCGCAGTGCCTGACCTTCTTTTTACATCGCCCCGATTACTGGCTTGCCCACCGGCTGGCAAGCTATTGCAGTCATCTCGCGCATCCACAATTCCCGCAGGTGGGAACCGGTCCTTTTCGCTTAACACAATTCACAGCGGAACTGGTGCGTCTGGAAAGTCACGATTATTACCATTTACGTCATCCACTGCTAAAAGCGGTTGAATACTGGATAACTCCACCGCTTTTTGAAAAAGATTTGGGAACCAGTTGCCAGCATCCAGTGCAAATCACTATCGGTAAACCCGAGGATCTGCCTCTGGTCAGCCAGGTCAGTAGCGGCATCAGTTTAGGTTTTTGCTATTTAACGTTGCGCAAAAGCTCCCGACTAACCCTCTGGCAGGCGCGAAAAGTGATCACCATTATTCATCAATCTGGTTTACTGCAAACGTTAGAAGTCGGAGAAAACCTGATCACCGCCAGTAATGCATTGCTGCCTGGCTGGACTATTCCGCAATGGGAAGTGCCAGATGAGGTCAAACTACCGGAAACATTGACGCTGGCTTATCACCTGCCAGTGGAACTTCATGCTATGGCAGAACAGCTACGGACGACGCTGGCAGCAGAAGGTTGCGAATTAAAGATTATTTTTCATCATGCGAAAAACTGGGATGACACAACCCCACTAGCTCAGGCAGATTTGATGATGGGCGATAGATTAATTGGCGAAGCACCGGAATATACCCTTGAGCAATGGCTGCGTTGCGATCCGCTCTGGCCACATGTTTTCACTGCCAGCACATATGCACATCTGCACTCAACACTGGATGCCGTGCAATTGATGCCTGATGAGGAAAACCGACATAACGCCCTGAAAGCGGTCTTCACACAATTAATGGATAACGCCACGCTGACACCACTGTTTAACTATCACTATCGCATTAGCGCGCCGCCCGGTGTTAACGGTGTCCGTCTGACGCCGCGCGGCTGGTTTGAATTTACCGAAGCCTGGCTTCCCGCACCGTCGCAATGAAGCACTGGTCGGGGTTAACCACAGGCGTTACCATAAGGTTTTTACCGATTTAGCAGGATGATTTATGAAACGTGCTGTCGTTGTGTTCAGTGGAGACCAGGATTCCACCACCTGTCTGGTACAGGCATTGCAGCAATATGATGAAGTCCATTGCGTGACATTTGATTACGGCCAGCGCCATCGCGCAGAGATCGACGTGGCCCGCGAACTGGCGCTAAAACTAGGGGCACGCGCGCATAAGGTGCTGGATGTGACGCTGCTCAACGAGCTAGCGGTTAGCAGCCTGACGCGTGACAGCATTCCAGTGCCAGATTATGAACCTGAAGCCGATGGTATCCCGAATACGTTTGTCCCAGGGCGTAATATTTTGTTCCTGACGCTGGCGGCAATATATGCGTATCAGGTAAAAGCAGAAGCAGTAATTACCGGCGTCTGCGAAACGGATTTCTCCGGTTACCCGGATTGCCGCGATGAGTTTGTGAAAGCACTGAACCATGCCGTCAGTCTGGGCATGGCGAAAGATATTCGCTTTGAAACACCGTTGATGTGGATTGATAAAGCGGAAACCTGGGCGCTGGCGGATTATTACGGCAAGCTGGATTTAGTCCGTAACGAAACGTTGACCTGCTATAACGGCATTAAAGGCGACGGTTGCGGTCATTGTGCTGCGTGTAATCTGCGTGCCAACGGGTTGAATCATTATCTGGCCGATAAATCGGCGGTGATGACGGCGATGAAACAGAAGACCGGATTGAAGTAATTATTCGGGGTGTCGCCTGATCCGATCTACGATTGTATCACGCCTGGAGGCCGGATAAGACGCACCCCGCGTCGCATCCGGCACAACAAAACGTTTACTGAACCATCTGCTCCAGCTTTTCGCGCAGTTCCCCTTCCAGGGCTAATGCTTTCTGCGTTTTGAGATCAATACAAACAAAGGTGATGAGCGCATCCGCCACCACCTGTCCTTCCGGCTCAAGGGTGATTACTTGACTTAAAATGCCGCTTTTACCGTTTAATTGCTGCAACTGACTGGTAATGGTCAGCAGGTCGCTCAACACCGCCGGGCGACGATAGTTAATATTGATATTGACTACCACAAAAGCGATGTTATGGGCGGTCATCCATTGAAAGCTGTCGCTATTTTCCAGTCCATCCCAGCGGGCTTCTTCGAGAAACTCAAGGTAGCGGGCGTTGTTAACGTGCTGGTAAACATCGAGATGGTATCCACGAACTTTGATTTGTGTTTGCATAGCGCAATAGCCTTACGTTGTTGTTATAAGAACAGTTATAAGCACAGAGGTCATAACTGGTATGACCTCTTCAGTCTGGCAAAAAATTGCCACTATGCAAATTAATTACAGACTTAATACCGCAAGGTTACGTTCCACCAGCGAATTGCCCATCCCCGGCACCTGTTTTAAATCTTCCACCGTTTTAAACGGACCGTACTCTTCCCGATAACTGACAATCGCCTGCGCTTTCTTCAGGCCAACACCATTCATAACGCGGGCTAACTCTTCCGCACTGGCATTGTTAATACTGACTCTGGTGCCTTCTTCGTCACTGGCTTTCGCCGGTATTGCCGCTTTGCTTTGTGCTGCGGGTGCCTCCGCTTTGGTTTCTACCGCTGCCGGTTTCGCCGTAGGGGCAGCCGCCAGCGCGCTATGAGACATTCCGGCACAAGCCAGAGACAGAGTAATGAGAAGTGCTTTGATTCCGTGTTTCATACTGTTTTCTCCTTGTTTGTTAACAGTGGAATCACCTTAACGGCAGTGAAAACAGTAAACAAATGGCAATATTCAGAAATGGAAAAGGCCGCGAAAGCGACCTTTTCTTGTTACAGCTACAAAGCATTTTTTTGCGAAGCGGCTTCAGGATTATTGCTGTTCCAGCGCGTCGCCAATTTTGATTTTCGCCTCTTTACGCAGGTTACTCATCAGCGCTTCAAAGACGATTTGTGCGTTGTTCTGGGTGATACCCTGCACCATCGCTTTTTTCTGTTCTTCCGGCATTGAGCCTTGTTTCACTTCGTCCAGCGCCAGAAGAACCACATTACCTTGCATATCGGTCGCCATACCGTAGCTCGGTTTGTCTTTCGCTGGCAGAGGCAGTGCAAACGCGGCCTGGCTAATTGGGTCACGGCCGGAACGACTTAAGGTTTTCGGCTCGCCAAATTTCAAACCGGCAGCTTGCATAGCTTCCGCACCCTTGCCCGCTTTCAGATCAACCAGCAGTTTTTCAGCATCGATTTTCGCCTGCTGTTCAGCTTTGTTGTGCTGAACCAGCGCTTTAACCTGTTCCTGAACATCTGCCAATGGTTTAACCGCTTCTGGTTTATGCTCGCTGATGCGCAGCACGAATGCGCGATCGCCGTCTACGGTGATGATGTCAGAGTTGATGCCCGGCGCACCGTTTTCACCAACCAGACCGCCGTTGAAGATAGCGTCCGCAACCGGCTTAAAGTTTAACTCTTCCGGCAGTTTATCTTTACTAAACCAGCCAGTCTGGGTGGCTTTAACACCCGCAGCCTGCTCTGCACCGGCCAGAGATTCGGTGTCGTTGCTTGCCGCATCGCTCACTTTCTGCTGCAGCGCGTAGTACGCATCCAGGGCTTTTTCGTGTTTCACTTTCGCCGTGATGTCGTCACGGACTTCGTCTAACGACTTCACTTTCGCAGGCTGAATATCGTCCAGACGCACGATCAAGAAACCCACAGAAGATTTGATGACGCCGGACAGTTGGCCTTTTTCTTTCAGACCAGCATTTTTCAGTTCATCCGGGATAGTGGCATCTTCTAACCAACCCATATCGCCGCCGTTACGGGCAGAGATAATATCGGCAGATTTTTCTTTTGCTAACGCAGCAAAATCACCACCTTTGTTCAGCTCATCAAGTACCGCTTTCGCTTCATCTTCAGTTTTGGTCTGGATGATGCTGTAACGGGTACGCTGCGGCTGGGTGAATTGATCCTGATGCTGATCGTAGTAACTCTGGATATCCGCATCACTAACCGGTTGCTGCATCGTTGCGGCATCCAGTTTGATGTAGCTCACGCGGAATTGTTCCGGAGTCATGAAGCTGTTTTTGTTTTGCTCGTAGTAGCTGGCGATTTCCTGTTCGGTCACTGCCTGCTTAGCCGCCAGAGCGTTAACGTCGATAGTCGCTTCACGCACTACACGTTGTTGAGCAACCAGCGCTGCCAGCTCGTCGGTTTCACCTTTTAGCATAAAGTCAGTGCCCGCAACGCCGTTAATCAGTTGTTGGGTCATAAGCTGGTTACGCAGCGCCTGTGCGTACTGATCGGCACTCATCCCCATCTGGTTGAGGATACCGTTATAGCGGCTGTTATCAAACTTGCCGTCAACCTGAAAGGCTGGGGTTGCGAAAATAGCCTGTTTAACCTGCTCATCGCTGACACCCAGTTTTAGTTCGCGGGCGTACTGATCCAGCAGCGCCTCGTCGATCAGACGATTCAGCACCTGTTGACGCAGGGTTTTCATGTAGCCTTCGTTCGCAGCCAGCTCAGAGTATTGATCGCCAAGCTGTTGCTGCATCCGATTACGCTCGCTGTTGAAAGCGTTCTCAAACTGCCCGCGGCTGATTTCCAGGTCATTCACTTTTGCGGCGTAGTTATTGCCTCCGCCAATCAGGTAACCACTCACGCCGGTCAATATGAACGACACGATAATGATACCGAAAATAATCTTGAGCACGAGACTGTTTGCAGCCGTGCGTAAGCTGTCCATCATGGTGTAACAACACTCCGCTGTAGGTGACTGTATACCTCACGCAACATATCGCTGCGTGCAAAGGCCTATTGTGACAAGAAACGGGGGCAATTGTCAGCCCACAACTTGCAGAAAGTCACGGAATACAAATAAAAAAGGCACATCAGTAGATGCGCCCTTGAACTTCGTCACATCCCCAATGGGGACAATACTTAGTTTACCGCGTCTTTCAGCGCTTTACCTGCACGGAAGCTCGGTACTTTAGCTGCAGCGATGGTGATCTCTTTACCGGTCTGCGGGTTGCGACCAGTACGGGCAGCACGCTCTTTAACGGCAAAAGTACCAAAACCAACCAGTGCTACATCATCCCCTTCTTTCAGGGATTCAGTTACGGAAGCAATAATAGCATCTAACGCACGGCCAGCCGCAGCTTTAGAGATATCAGCCCCTGCAGCAATCTTGTCAATCAATTGAGATTTATTCACTCTTCTCTTCCTCTTTATAATTTATCCCGCACTTGAATCCTTCAAGGTGCGAACGCGCAGCAGTTATATCAGGCCAGCCATCCCCTTACAACACCCCTTAATAAGGGCAAGCCTAATCCGCCCTCTAACTTAACGAGACAAAAAAAGGCTGGCAAGCCCGAATTGACCCACCAGCCCTTTTTTTATTAGTGCAATTTGCGCGAAGTCACTATTTTGCAGTTACAACCTGCATTCCAGACGGTTCATTTTGCAGCGCCAGAGTCAGAACTTCCTCAATGCGCTTCACAGGATGAATGTCCAGATCGGCAATCACGTTGTCCGGAATCTCTTCCAGGTCGCGTTTGTTCTCAAACGGAATTAACACTGTTTTAATCCCGCCGCGGTGCGCTGCCAGCAGTTTTTCTTTCAAACCGCCGATTGGCAACACCTGACCACGCAGAGTAATCTCACCAGTCATCGCCACATCGGCGCGAACCGGGTTACCGGTCAGGCAAGAAACCAGTGCGGTGCACATGGCAATACCGGCGCTCGGACCATCTTTCGGCGTCGCACCTTCCGGTACGTGCACGTGGATGTCGCGTTTTTCGTAAAAATCTGGATTGATCCCCAGTTTTTCCGCACGCGCGCGAACCACAGTTAACGCCGCCTGAATGGACTCTTGCATCACTTCGCCCAGCGAACCAGTGTAAGTGAGTTTACCTTTGCCTGGAACACACGCTGTCTCGATGGTCAGCAAGTCGCCGCCGACTTCCGTCCACGCCAGACCAGTTACCTGACCAACGCGGTTTTCGTTATCCGCGCGACCATAGTCGAAACGCTGAACACCGAGGTAGTCATGCAGGTTATCGCCGTTAATTTCGATATGTTTTAATGACTTATCGAGCAACAACTGCTTAACCGCTTTACGGCATAGTTTGGAGATTTCACGCTCCAGACCACGCACGCCCGCCTCACGGGTGTAGTAACGAATAATGCCAATAATGGCGCTATCGTCGACGGTCAGCTCACCTTTTTTCAGTGCATTACGTTCAATCTGCTTCGGCAGCAGGTGACGTTTGGCGATGTTCAGTTTTTCATCTTCGGTATAACCAGAGAGACGAATAACTTCCATACGATCCAGCAGTGGCGCCGGAATATTCATGGAGTTCGACGTCGCAACAAACATCACGTCGCTAAGGTCGTAATCCACTTCCAGATAGTGGTCGCTGAACGCCACGTTCTGCTCTGGATCCAGCACTTCAAGCAGTGCGGAAGCTGGATCGCCACGCATGTCAGAAGACATTTTGTCGATCTCATCGAGCAGGAACAGCGGGTTTTTCACGCCCACTTTCGCCATTTTCTGGATCAATTTACCCGGCATAGAACCGATGTAAGTACGGCGGTGACCACGGATTTCCGCTTCGTCACGCACACCGCCCAGCGCCATACGGACATATTTACGTCCGGTAGCTTTAGCGATGGACTGCCCCAGAGAAGTTTTACCTACCCCCGGCGGTCCAACCAGGCAGAGGATCGGCCCCTTGATTTTATTTACGCGGCTTTGAACCGCGAGATACTCAAGGATGCGATCTTTCACACGTTCCAGACCATAATGGTCGGTATCGAGGATTTCTTGCGCCTGACGCAGGTCTTTTTTGACCTTGCTACGTGCATTCCACGGCACCTGCACCATCCAGTCGATATAACCTCGCACCACGGTCGCTTCTGCCGACATTGGAGACATCATTTTCAGCTTCTGCAATTCTGCTTCCGCTTTCTCTTTTGCCTCTTTTGGCATTTTCGCCGCGTCGATTTTGCGCTTCAACGCTTCATTTTCGTCTGGCGCGTCGTCCATTTCACCGAGTTCTTTCTGAATAGCTTTCATTTGCTCGTTCAGATAGTACTCACGCTGGGATTTCTCCATCTGCTTTTTGACGCGGTTGCGAATACGTTTCTCAACCTGCAGCAGATCGATTTCCGACTCCATCATAGCCATCAGATATTCCAGACGTTCGTTAACGTCGGACATCTCAAGAACGGACTGTTTGTCAGCCAGTTTTAGCGGCATATGTGCGGCAATGGTGTCCGCCAGACGCGCCGGATCGTCGATGCTGTTCAGCGACGTCAGCACTTCTGGTGGGATTTTCTTATTCAGCTTGATGTAGCCTTCGAACTGGCTGATTGCGGTACGCACCAGCACTTCCTGTTCGCGCTCATCAATAGTCGGGGACTCCAGATACTCCGCCTTCGCAGAAAAGTGTTCGCCATTGTCAGAGAGCGCAGAAATACGCGCGCGCTGTAACCCCTCGACCAGCACTTTGACGGTGCCGTCAGGCAGTTTCAGCATCTGCAATATAGAGGCCACGGTCCCGACGGTGAAAAGATCGTTTACACCCGGCTCATCCGTTGAAGCTTCTTTCTGCGCGACCAGCATAATTTTTTTATCATGATCCATCGCCGCTTCCAGACAACGGATAGATTTTTCCCGTCCGACAAATAAGGGGATGACCATGTGCGGATAAACCACCACATCGCGCAGCGGCAATACGGGGATTTCAATGCGTTCAGAACGCTCAGGATTCATAGAGCTCTCTCTTAGTTTAATGTCCGCCAGGTAATCAGATGACATGACTGTGCTTCACGCCATCTATTAACATGTACGTCAGTATATGGGGATGTTTCTCCCACATTCAACGTCGGGAATAGAGGAAAAATGAAAGGGGAGATAAAACCCCCCCTTTTTGGTTAACTAATTGTATGGGAATGGTTAATTATTCACCAGACGCCTGTTGCGCTTCCGGCTTGCCATAAATCAGCAGTGGCTTGCTTTGCCCTTCAATAACCGACTCGTCAATAACCACTTTTTCCACATCTTCCATAGAAGGCAGATCATACATGGTATCAAGCAGCGCAGCTTCTACGATGGAACGCAGACCACGGGCACCGGTTTTACGCGCCATCGCTTTCTTGGCGATAGCATCCAGCGCTTCGTCACGGAATTCCAGATCCACGCCCTCAAGGTTAAACAACGCCTGATACTGCTTGGTCAGGGCGTTTTTCGGCTCTTTGAGGATCTGAATCAAAGCTTCTTCGCTCAGTTCATTCAGCGTTGCCACAACTGGCAGACGACCGATGAACTCAGGGATCAGACCAAATTTGATCAAATCTTCCGGTTCAACCTGCGCCAGCAACTCACCTTCGCTTGCTTTGTCAGATTTCGCTTTTACCGTCGCACCAAAACCAATGCCGGAGCCAGTTTCGACACGATGGGAAATCACTTTATCCAGACCGGCAAATGCACCGCCACAGATAAACAGGATCTTGGAGGTATCAACCTGCAAGAATTCCTGCTGCGGATGCTTACGTCCGCCCTGCGGTGGAACGGCGGCAACCGTACCTTCGATCAGTTTCAACAGTGCCTGCTGTACGCCTTCACCGGAAACGTCACGGGTAATGGACGGGTTGTCAGACTTACGCGAAATCTTGTCGATTTCATCGATGTAGACAATCCCGCGCTGCGCTTTCTGTACGTCGTAGTCGCACTTCTGCAACAGCTTCTGAATGATGTTTTCAACATCTTCACCCACATAACCCGCTTCGGTCAGGGTGGTGGCATCAGCCATAGTGAACGGAACGTCCAGCAGACGCGCCAACGTTTCCGCCAGCAACGTTTTACCAGAGCCAGTCGGACCAATCAGCAGAATGTTACTTTTGCCCAACTCGACGCCATTGCTGGTATCGCCGTTGCGCAGACGTTTGTAGTGGTTGTACACCGCGACCGCCAGCACTTTTTTCGCCTGTTCCTGACCGATGACGTAATCGTCCAGGTGGTTGCGAATTTCATGCGGCGTCGGTAGCGAACTGCGTTCACGATGCGGTGCTACTTCTTTAATCTCTTCGCGAATGATGTCGTTACATAAATCAACACATTCGTCGCAGATATACACGGATGGACCGGCAATCAGCTTACGCACTTCATGCTGGCTTTTGCCGCAAAAAGAGCAATACAGCAACTTGCCTGAGCCATCTTTGCGTTTATCTGTCATGGGTCAAAACCTCTTCTTTGTTCTTTGTGCCGCACACGACGACGCAAATGCCATTCTCAGGCGCAAGCCGCTTACAGCGTTGTGCCAACCTGAATAAGTATAGCGGCACAGTTGCGCCTCTGGCATCAATTACGATGGGTCAGAATCGAATCGACCAGACCGTATTCCACCGCTTCAGGCGCGGAAAGGAAGCGATCGCGCTCAGTGTCACGTTCAATCTGTTCTAATGATTGACCCGTATGAAGCGCCATAAGTTCATTCATCCGCCCTTTAACTTTCAGAATTTCACGGGCATGAATTTCGATATCAGTCGCCTGGCCCTGATAGCCGCCCAACGGCTGGTGAATCATCACGCGCGAATTCGGCAGGCAGAAACGTTTACCTTTTGCCCCTGCGGTCAGCAGGAATGCCCCCATTGAGGCCGCCTGGCCCATACAAATGGTGCTGACATCAGGCTTGATAAACTGCATGGTGTCATAGATAGACATCCCGGCAGTGATCACCCCACCTGGGGAGTTAATGTACAGATAGATATCTTTTTCCGGGTTTTCTGCTTCCAGGAACAGCATCTGCGCCACAATCAGGTTAGCCATATGGTCTTCAACCTGGCCAGTCAGAAAAATAACGCGTTCCTTAAGTAGACGAGAATAGATATCAAAAGAGCGCTCACCGCGTGAGGTCTGTTCAATGACCATCGGCACCAGCGCCATATGGGGTGCAAAGTTATCTCGTTCGCCGCTGTATGACATTTCCGTCTCCTGGATAAAATTGAAAAAACCTGCTGTACCGATTGTAACCTTATGGACGGATTATCAGCTAGTCCCTGTGTTATGGGTACGGCATCATCCTATTTCAAGCATAACAATCTTTTGTTGTTACGCTAACACCGAAAGAGGGTTTTCGCACGGTTCCATGCAAAATTCATGACAAAAAAAAGCCCACCACCTGGCGGTGACGGGCCTTTGTGCGAATTTAGCGCGTTAGGCTGCGCAAATTACGCCTGCTGGTTCATCAGCTCGTTGAAAGTGGTTTCTTTTTCAGTCACTTTCGCTTTCGCCAGAACGGCTTCAACAGCCTGTTCTTCCAGAGCCACGTTACGCATGTTGTCCATCAGCTCTTTGTTTTTGCTGTAGAACTCGATAACTTCTTTCGGATCTTCGTACGCAGAAGCCATCTCTTCGATCAGGCCTTTAACACGCTCTTCGTCAGCTTTCAGCTCGTTAGCGCGAATAACTTCGCCCAGCAGCAGGCCAACAACTACGCGGCGTTTAGCCTGTTCTTCGAACAGTTCACGCGGCAGTTCCAGAGCTTGTTTTTCGTTGCCACCGAAACGCTGTGCAGCCTGGCGACGCAGAACGTCGATTTCGCTGTCGATCAGCGCAGCCGGAACGTCGATGTCGTTAGCTTTTACCAGACCTTCGATCGCCTGAGACTTAACGCGGTTACGAATGGCGCTCTTCAGCTCGCGCTCCATGTTTTTACGCACTTCAGCGCGCAGACCTTCTACGGAACCATCTTCAACGCCGAAACGTTTGATGAATTCAGCAGTCAGTTCCGGCAGTTCACGCTCTTCAACTTTCTTCAGGTTGATAGCGAATTTCGCTGCTTTACCTTTCAGGTTTTCTGCGTGGTATTCTTCCGGGAAGGTCACGTCGATGGTGAACTCTTCGCCTGCTTTGTGGCCTTTGATACCGTCTTCAAAGCCCGGGATCATACGACCCTGGCCCATCGCCAGTACGAAATCAGACGCTTTTCCACCTTCGAACTCTTCGCCGTCTACAGAACCGGTGAAGTCGATGGTCACGCGGTCTTCAGCTTCAACAGCGCCGTCTTTTTCTTTCCAGGTCGCCTGCTGTTTACGCAGAGTATCCAGCATGCCGTCAACGTCAGCGTCGGTCACTTCCACGATCGGTTTTTCAACTTCGATCGCTTCCAGACCCTGCAGTTCAACTTCCGGATAAACTTCAAACTCTACAGAGTAGGTGAAGTCTTCACCCGGCTTGTATTCGCCCGGAACGTAGGTCGGTGCGCCAGCCGGATTGATTTTTTCTTTAATGATGGCGTCAATGAAGTTACGGCTCATCAGGTCACCCAGAACGTCCTGGCGTACAGACGCGCCATAACGCTGAGCAACGATATTCATTGGCACTTTGCCTTTGCGGAAGCCGTCAATACGTACTTTTTTCGCAACGTTGACCAGCTCGCTTTTAACAGCGGTCTCGATGCTGTCAGCAGCGATAGTAATCGTTACACGGCGGCCAAGGCCTTGAGTGGTTTCAACTGAAACTTGCATCTTGTTACCTCAAAAAATCACAGTGCTCGGTCAACTCTTACCCCGCAAGCACAGGTTGTTGGCTTCGCGGAACCGGGATGTTCTTATAATCAATCACATTCCCTGTTACCAGAATCATCCCGAAAGCATTCAAATAGGACGCGGCATTATAGCGGCATCACTTTTATGAGTCGAGAACGGTTATTGCGCGCTGCCGCGTATTTTTTCACAATTCCCGGGCAATTTTCGTCTGAATGCTGGGCAAAAAGCGCAAAATCCAGACAAAACAAAACGGCCCGCAGGCCGTTTTTCATAAAATCTTTAGCAACATACTGGAAAAACGCTAACTGTTGCAAATGCGTTTTTAGGCGATGCTTCCCGCTCCACGACAAGGAGGAGAAGCAAAGATGGTATCCTGCAATCCTTCCCACTCCTTAATGGTATAAGTATGCAGAGCCAGCGCATGAACGGTAGTAGAGAGTTCCTCCGCTAAAGTACTGTAAATCATTCGATGACGATTCAGAAAACGTTCACCCATAAAACGATCGCTGACCAGCACAACTTTAAAATGGCTTTCAGAGCCGGCTGGGACATTGTGACGATAGCTTTCATCCACAACTTCGAGGAATACGGGTTGGAACACAGTCCTTAATTTTTCTTCTATCCGCTCACGTATCATCATGAAATATCTCCTCCGACAACGCTGAGATGTCACCCATCCCTTTAAATACTAGCCGCTTTAACCGTTTCCATTACAGCTTAACAACAAATAATTAGCTTTCATCCTGTTTTTTCTGTCAAGCGTATGAAGTTTACTGATTTAAAGATTGATTCACCGGCTTCACATCGGTGTTTCTTTTACCTAAGGCGATTATTTCGTCAACATAATGAATTTACATGTCTTACCCACTTCCCCTCGTCGTTGGCGATGTTATGATGGCGGGAATCTTTACCAAACACGCTTAAAAGTCTCTGAGAGCCAGAACATGTTCAAAAAAATCCTCTTCCCGTTAGTTGCTCTGTTTATGCTTGCAGGATGCGCGAAACCGCCAACAACCATTGAAGTTTCTCCGACGATGACACTGCCACAGCAAGATCCAAGTCTGATGGGCGTCACCGTTAGCATTAATGGTGCCGATCAGCGTACCGATCAGGCGTTAGCAAAAGTCACCCGTGACAACCAAATTGTTACCCTGACCGCGTCCCGCGATCTGCGTTTCCTGCTGCAAGAAGTGCTGGAAAAACAAATGACCGCTCGCGGTTATATGGTTGGCCCGAATGGCCCGGTTAATCTGCAAATCATCGTTAGCCAGTTGTATGCCAACGTGTCCCAGGGCAATGTGCGCTACAACATTGCTACCAAAGCGGATATCGCCATCATCGCCACCGCGCAGAATGGCAACAAAATGACCAAAAACTATCGTGCCAGCTACAACGTTGAGGGCGCTTTTCAGGCCTCTAACAAAAACATCGCTGACGCGGTTAACAGCGTGCTGACCGACACCATCGCTGACATGTCTCAGGACACCAGCATCCACGAATTCATTAAGCAGAACGCACGTTAATTTCTGCCCTCTGGCCCGGTGCAAGTCGGGCCTGTAGACGCCCATGTCCAGTCAATATTTACGTATTTTCCAACAGCCTCGTTCAGCTATTTTGTTGATTCTGGGTTTTGCTTCCGGGCTGCCGCTCGCCCTGACATCCGGCACGTTACAGGCGTGGATGACAGTCGAGAATATCGATCTTAAAACCATTGGTTTCTTCTCGTTGGTGGGTCAGGCTTACGTATTTAAATTTCTCTGGTCGCCGCTGATGGACCGCTATACTCCGCCGTTTCTCGGGCGACGGCGCGGCTGGCTGCTCGCCACGCAAGCGTTATTGTTGCTGGCGATTGCGGCGATGGGTTTTCTCGAACCTGGTACGCAACTTCGCTGGATGGCGGCACTGGCAGTCGTTATCGCTTTTTGCTCGGCCTCCCAGGATATCGTCTTTGATGCGTGGAAAACGGATGTGCTTCCCGCGGAAGAACGCGGCGCAGGTGCGGCAATCAGCGTGCTGGGTTACCGTTTAGGGATGCTGGTTTCCGGCGGTTTAGCCTTATGGCTGGCGGATAAATGGTTGGGCTGGCAAGGCATGTACTGGCTAATGGCAGCTCTGTTAATCCCGTGCATCATTGCGACTTTGCTTGCGCCAGAACCAACCGACACCATTCCTGTACCCAAAACGCTGGAGCAAGCTGTTGTTGCGCCACTACGTGATTTCTTTGGTCGCAATAACGCATGGTTAATTCTGCTTTTAATTGTGCTGTATAAGCTGGGCGATGCTTTCGCCATGAGCCTGACAACCACCTTTTTGATTCGCGGTGTCGGATTTGATGCCGGCGAAGTGGGCGTGGTTAACAAAACGCTCGGCTTGCTGGCGACCATCGTCGGCGCATTGTACGGCGGTATTTTGATGCAGCGTCTTTCACTGTTCCGTGCGCTGCTGATTTTCGGCCTTTTACAAGGTGCGTCCAACGCCGGTTACTGGCTGCTTTCTGTGACTGATAAGCATCTCTACAGCATGGGCGCGGCAGTCTTTTTCGAAAACCTGTGTGGCGGGATGGGCACATCGGCATTTGTGGCGCTGTTAATGACCCTGTGTAATAAGTCATTTTCCGCTACTCAGTTCGCCCTGCTCTCAGCGCTTTCTGCTGTAGGACGGGTTTATGTAGGCCCCGTAGCGGGCTGGTTTGTTGAAGCTCACGGCTGGTCGACATTCTATCTGTTCTCTGTTGCGGCCGCTGTACCTGGACTTATTTTGCTGCTGGTTTGCCGCCAGACGCTGGAGTACACGCGGGTCAACGACAACTTTATCCCACGTACCGAGTATCCATCTGGTTATACCTTTGCCATGTGGACACTGGCAGCAGGCGTCAGTCTGTTGGCCGTGTGGTTACTGCTGTTAACGATGAATGCGCTGGATTTGACTCACTTCTCTTTCCTGCCTGCACTGCTGGAAATCGGCGTTTTAGTCGCTCTGGGTGGTGTCATACTTGGTGGTTTATTGGACTATCTGGCACTACGAAAAACGCATTTGACGTAATCAGTGAATATTATTTAGCTGTAGTAATCACCCGGCGTAATTATTACGGCTAAATAAACATCAGCAGCGCTTAATAATATTTGTTCTTTTGTGCGGCTTAGCTTTCGGAAATTATTGACCCCATCTATATATTTTATTTTTTACACGATTCAGCTAATGACTCTTTATTTCCCCACGCCCGTTTTGTCATCTTGATGATAATTATTTGTTAAATAATTGTTTTATTTTGAGATTGGTTATACCAATTGCCATCCCCACCCCCTCCTTCAGTCCCCTTTCGTTATAACGCCCTTTTGCAACAGCTTCTTAAAATCAATCCGATATGTTTTGCAACATATGTGACCCGCAAGCCAAATTCAAGTAACAGTAATTTAATCATGTTTACAGTAATGTAACCTTCCCGTAAAATGCCCACACACTTTAAACGCCACCAGATCCCGTGGAATTGAGGTCGTTAAATGAGACTCAGGAAATACAATAAAAGTTTGGGATGGTTGTCATTATTTGCAGGCTCTGTATTGCTCAGTGGCTGTAATTCTGCGCTGTTAGATCCCAAAGGACAGATTGGTCTGGAGCAACGTTCGCTGATACTGACGGCATTTGGCCTGATGTTGATTGTCGTTATTCCCGCAATCTTGATGGCTGTTGGTTTCGCCTGGAAGTACCGTGCGAGCAATAAAGATGCTAAGTACAGCCCGAACTGGTCACACTCCAATAAAGTGGAAGCTGTGGTCTGGACGGTGCCAATCTTAATCATCATCTTCCTTGCGGTATTGACCTGGAAAACCACTCACGCTCTTGAGCCTAGCAAGCCGCTGGCACACGACGAGAAGCCCATTACCATCGAAGTGGTTTCCATGGACTGGAAATGGTTCTTCATCTACCCGGAACAGGGCATTGCTACCGTGAATGAAATCGCTTTCCCGGCGAACACTCCGGTGTACTTCAAAGTGACCTCCAACTCCGTGATGAACTCCTTCTTTATTCCGCGTCTGGGTAGCCAGATTTATGCCATGGCCGGTATGCAGACTCGCTTGCATCTGATCGCCAACGAACCCGGTACTTATGACGGTATTTCCGCCAGCTATAGCGGTCAGGGCTTCTCCGGCATGAAGTTCAACGCTATCGCCACACCGGATCGTGCCGCATTCGACCAATGGGTCGCAAAAGCAAAACAGTCGACGAAAACCATGTCTGACATGGCCACCTTCGAAAAACTGGCTGCGCCTAGCGAATACAACCAGGTGGAATATTTCTCCAACGTGAAACCCGACTTGTTTGCCGATGTGATTAACAAGTTTATGGCTCACGGTAAGAGCATGGACATGACTCAGCCCGAAGGTGAGCACAGCGCACACGAAGGTATGGAAGGCATGGACATGAGCCACGCGGAATCCGCCCATTAAAGGGGTTGAGGAAGAATAAAGATGTTCGGAAAATTAACACTTGATGCAGTCCCGTTCCATGAACCTATCATCATGGTTACGATCGCTGGCATTATTTTGGGAGGTCTGGCGCTCGTTGGCCTGATCACTTACTTCGGTAAGTGGACCTACCTGTGGAAAGAGTGGCTGACCTCTGTCGACCATAAACGCCTTGGTATCATGTATATCATCGTAGCGATTGTGATGCTGCTGCGTGGTTTTGCAGATGCCATTATGATGCGTAGTCAACAGGCACTGGCCTCGGCTGGCGAAGCAGGCTTCCTGCCGCCACACCACTATGATCAAGTTTTCACCGCTCACGGTGTGATTATGATCTTCTTCGTGGCGATGCCTTTCGTTATCGGTCTGATGAACCTGGTGGTTCCGCTGCAAATTGGCGCGCGTGACGTTGCGTTCCCGTTCCTCAACAACTTAAGCTTCTGGTTTACCGTTGTTGGTGTGATTCTGGTTAACGTTTCTCTCGGCGTGGGCGAATTCGCGCAGACTGGCTGGCTGGCCTATCCACCGCTATCGGGAATAGAGTACAGTCCGGGAGTCGGTGTCGATTACTGGATATGGAGTCTCCAGCTATCCGGTATAGGTACGACGCTAACCGGTATTAACTTCTTCGTTACCATTCTGAAGATGCGTGCACCGGGCATGACCATGTTCAAGATGCCGGTATTTACCTGGGCATCACTGTGCGCAAACATTCTGATTATCGCCTCCTTCCCAATTCTGACGGTTACCGTCGCGTTGCTAACCCTGGATCGCTATCTGGGCACCCATTTCTTTACCAACGATATGGGTGGCAACATGATGATGTACATCAACCTGATTTGGGCATGGGGACACCCGGAAGTTTACATCCTGATCCTGCCTGTTTTCGGTGTGTTCTCCGAAATTGCAGCGACCTTCTCGCGTAAACGTCTGTTTGGTTATACCTCGCTGGTATGGGCGACTGTCTGTATTACCGTGCTGTCGTTCATCGTCTGGCTGCACCACTTCTTTACGATGGGTGCGGGCGCGAACGTAAATGCCTTCTTCGGTATCACCACGATGATTATCGCCATTCCGACCGGGGTGAAGATCTTCAACTGGCTGTTCACCATGTATCAGGGTCGCATCGTGTTCCATTCTGCGATGCTGTGGACCATCGGTTTTATCGTCACCTTCTCAGTGGGCGGTATGACTGGCGTGCTGCTGGCAGTACCGGGCGCAGACTTCGTTCTGCATAACAGCCTGTTCCTGATTGCACACTTCCATAACGTTATCATCGGCGGCGTGGTCTTCGGCTGCTTCGCAGGGATGACCTACTGGTGGCCTAAAGCGTTCGGTTTCAAACTGAACGAGACCTGGGGTAAACGCGCGTTCTGGTTCTGGATTATCGGCTTCTTCGTTGCCTTTATGCCGCTGTACGCGCTGGGCTTCATGGGCATGACCCGTCGTTTGAGCCAGCAGATTGACCCGCAGTTCCACACGATGCTGATGATTGCAGCCAGCGGTGCGGTACTGATTGCGCTGGGTATTCTCTGCCTCGTGATTCAGATGTACGTCTCTATTCGCGACCGCGATCAGAACCGTGATCTGACTGGCGACCCGTGGGGTGGCCGCACGCTGGAGTGGGCAACCTCTTCCCCGCCTCCGTTCTATAACTTTGCCGTTGTGCCGCACGTTCACGAGCGTGATGCATTCTGGGAAATGAAAGAGAAAGGCGAAGCGTACAAAAAGCCTGACCACTATGAAGAAATTCATATGCCGAAAAACAGCGGCGCCGGTATCGTCATCGCTGCTTTCTCCACCATCTTCGGTTTCGCCATGATCTGGCATATCTGGTGGCTGGCGATTGTTGGCTTCGCAGGCATGATCATCACCTGGATCGTGAAAAGCTTCGACGAGGACGTGGATTACTACGTGCCGGTGGCAGAAATCGAAAAACTGGAAAATCAGCATTTCGATGAGATTACTAAGGCAGGGCTGAAAAATGGCAACTGATACTTTGACGCACGCGACTGCCCACGCGCACGAACACGGGCACCACGATGCAGGCGGAACCAAAATCTTCGGATTTTGGATCTACCTGATGAGCGACTGCATTCTGTTTTCTATCTTGTTTGCTACCTATGCCGTTCTGGTGAACGGCACCGCAGGCGGCCCGACAGGTAAGGACATTTTCGAACTGCCGTTCGTTCTGGTTGAAACTTTCTTGCTGTTGTTCAGCTCCATCACCTACGGCATGGCGGCTATCGCCATGTACAAAAACAACAAAAGCCAGGTTATCTCCTGGCTGGCGTTGACCTGGTTGTTTGGTGCTGGATTTATCGGGATGGAACTCTATGAATTCCATCACCTGATTGTTAACGACATGGGCCCGGATCGCAGCGGCTTCCTGTCAGCGTTCTTTGCGCTAGTGGGTACGCACGGTCTGCACGTCACTTCCGGTCTTATCTGGATGGCGGTGCTGATGGTGCAAATCGCGCGTCGCGGCCTGACCAGCACTAACCGTACCCGCATCATGTGTCTGAGTCTGTTCTGGCACTTCCTCGATGTGGTGTGGATCTGTGTGTTCACTGTTGTTTATCTGATGGGGGCGATGTAATGAGTCATTCTAACGTGAGCGGCGGCGCGTCCCATGGCAGCGTAAAAACCTACATGACAGGCTTTATCCTGTCGATAATCCTGACGGTGATCCCATTCTGGATGGTAATGACAGGAACTGCCTCCCCGGCCGTAATTCTGGGAACGATCCTGGCAATGGCAGTGGTACAGGTTCTGGTGCATCTGGTGTGCTTCCTGCACATGAATACCAAATCAGATGAAGGCTGGAACATGACGGCGTTTGTCTTCACCGTGCTAATCATCGCTATTCTGGTTGTAGGCTCCATCTGGATTATGTGGAACCTCAACTACAACATGATGATGCACTAAGAGCGGCGGTTATGATGTTTAAGCAATACCTGCAAGTAACGAAACCAGGCATCATCTTTGGCAACCTGATCTCGGTGATTGGGGGATTCCTGCTGGCCTCAAAGGGCAGCATTGATTATCCCCTGTTTATCTACACGTTGGTTGGGGTGTCACTGGTTGTGGCGTCGGGTTGTGTGTTTAACAACTACATCGACAGGGATATCGACAGAAAGATGGAAAGGACGAAGAACCGGGTGCTGGTTAAAGGCCTGATCTCTCCTGCTGTCTCGCTGGTGTACGCCACCGTGCTGGGTATTGCTGGCTTTATGCTGCTGTGGTTTGGCGCGAATCCGCTGGCCTGCTGGCTGGGGGTAATGGGCTTTGTGGTTTATGTCGGCGTTTATAGCCTGTACATGAAACGCCACTCGGTCTACGGCACGTTGATTGGTTCTCTCTCCGGCGCTGCGCCGCCGGTGATTGGCTATTGTGCAGTGACCGGTGATTTCGATAGTGGCGCAGCGATTCTGCTGGCTATCTTCAGCCTGTGGCAAATGCCTCACTCTTATGCCATCGCCATTTTCCGCTTTAAAGATTATCAGGCGGCAAACATTCCGGTACTGCCGGTAGTGAAAGGCATTTCCGTGGCGAAGAATCACATCACGCTGTACATCATCGCCTTTGCCGTTGCCACACTGATGCTCTCTCTCGGCGGTTACGCAGGGTATAAATATCTGGTGGTCGCCGCGGCAGTTAGCGTCTGGTGGTTAGGTATGGCCCTGCGCGGTTATAAAGTCGCTGATGACAGAGTCTGGGCGCGTAAACTGTTCGGCTTCTCGATCATCGCCATCACTGCTCTCTCGGTAATGATGTCCATTGATTTTATGGTGCCGGACTCACATACGCTGCTGGCTGCCGTCTGGTAACGCAACATCCCTGTTAAAAAAGGTGCTACGGCACCTTTTTTCTTAGCATTAGAAACATATCCCCCACGAAATATTTACTAAAAAATCCGCTTGTTTACCCCATTCGTTTACCGCTTTACACTAGTCGCGAATTTAAAATAGAGGTGGTAATGAACGATTATAAAATGACGCCAGGTGAGCGGCGCGCGACCTGGGGTTTAGGGATCGTATTTTCATTGCGCATGCTGGGCATGTTTATGGTTCTGCCGGTTCTGACCACGTATGGTATGGCCCTGCAAGGCGCCAGCGAAGCGTTGATCGGTATTGCGATTGGCATTTACGGTCTGACTCAGGCCGTTTTTCAGATTCCGTTTGGCCTGCTTTCTGACCGCATTGGTCGCAAGCCATTAATTGTCGGCGGGTTAGCCGTATTTGTCGCCGGTAGCGTTATCGCCGCGCTCTCTGACTCCATCTGGGGAATTATTCTGGGCCGGGCGTTACAAGGTTCCGGTGCAATTGCTGCTGCCGTTATGGCGTTGCTGTCCGATCTCACCCGCGAACAAAACCGTACCAAAGCGATGGCGTTTATCGGCGTTAGCTTTGGCATTACCTTCGCCATTGCGATGGTGCTTGGCCCAATTATCACTCACAAACTTGGGCTACATGCGCTGTTCTGGATGATCGCTATTCTGGCAACGACCGGCATTGCGTTGACCATTTGGGTTGTACCCAACAGCAGCACGCACGTACTTAATCGTGAGTCCGGGATGGTGAAAGGCAGTTTCAGCAAAGTGCTGGCAGAACCGCGACTACTGAAACTCAACATTGGCATTATGTGTCTGCACATGCTACTGATGTCGACGTTTGTCGCTCTTCCTGGGCAACTTGCTGGCGCGGGTTTTCCGGCAGCGGAACATTGGAAAGTCTATCTGGCAACGATGTTAATCGCCTTTGGCTCTGTCGTGCCTTTCATTATCTACGCTGAAGTTAAGCGTAAGATGAAGCAAGTCTTTGTCTTCTGCGTCGGGCTGATCGTGGTTGCGGAAATCGTGCTGTGGAACGCGCAAACGCAGTTCTGGCAACTGGTGGTCGGCGTGCAGCTTTTCTTTGTGGCGTTTAACCTGATGGAAGCCCTCCTGCCCTCGCTTATCAGTAAAGAGTCGCCAGCAGGTTACAAAGGTACGGCGATGGGCGTTTACTCCACCAGCCAGTTTCTTGGCGTGGCGATTGGCGGTTCGCTCGGCGGCTGGATTGACGGCATGTTTGACGGCCAGGGCGTATTTCTCGCGGGCGCAATGCTGGCAGCAGTGTGGCTGGCAGTCGCCAGTACCATGAAAGAACCGCCGTATGTCAGCAGTTTGCGCATTGAAATCCCGGCGGATATTGCCGCAAACGAGGCGTTAAAAGTGCGTTTACAGGAAACTGCAGGCGTCAAAGAAGTGTTGATTGCAGAAGAAGAACATTCAGCTTACGTGAAAATCGACAGCAAAGTGACGAATCGCTTTGAGGTTGAACAGGCAATTCGTCAGGCATAAAAACGAGGCGAAATTGCCTGATGCGCTATGCTTATCTGGCCTACAAAGTTGCAGCAATCTTTTGAATTCACAAACTTTTGTAGGCCGAATAAGGCGTTCATGCCGCAGCCGGCATGAACAAAGCGTATGTTATCGCGATTAATCGCGGAAATTTTTGAACTGGAATGGCTGGCCGAGATCGCCACCACGCACCATCGCCATCACTGCCTGCAAATCGTCACGAGATTTACCCGTTACGCGGATCTCATCACCCTGAATTTGCGCCTGCACTTTCAGTTTGCTGTCTTTGATCATCTTGACGATTTTCTTCTGGGTCGCGCTCTCAATGCCCTGCTTCAGTTTCGCTTCCACAAACCAGGTCTTACCGCTATGAACGATATTTTCCGGTACATCCAGCGAGCTGCCTTCAATGCCGCGTTTCAGCAATTTGGCACGCAGAATGTCCAGCAACTGATTGACCTGGAAATCGGACTCGCTCAACACTTTAATGGTTTTGCTGGCGTCGTTCAGCTCAAACGACGCTTCAACGTTACGGAAGTCAAAACGAGACTCTACTTCGCGACTCGCGTTATCGACCGCGTTACGCGCTTCCTGAAGATCAACTTCAGAGACAATATCGAAAGATGGCATCTTTTTCTCTCCCTTCATTTTTGATGCGAAGCATAATACCTGCAAAGTTAAATAACAGACAGTCCTGCGCCAGGACGCATCCCTTAATTGTGCATGGTCACAACACCATGCACAATTAAGGGATAGCCTTATTGAACACCCGGTGTGGTTGCGGGTGAGGAGGAACAATGAAAATTACCGTATTGGGATGCGGTGCCTTAGGGCAATTATGGCTTACAGCACTTTGCAAACAGGGCCACGAAGTTCAGGGCTGGCTGCGGGTGCCACAACCGTACTGTAGCGTGAATCTGGTTGAAACAGACGGTTCGATATTTAACGAATCTCTGACCGCCAATGATCCAGATTTTCTGGCCACCAGCGATCTGTTACTGGTGACGTTGAAAGCCTGGCAGGTGTCTGATGCCGTCAAAAGTCTGGCATCAACACTACCTGTAACCACGCCAATTTTGCTGATCCACAACGGCATGGGCACCATTGAAGAGTTACAGAACATTGAGCAACCTTTACTGATGGGCACGACCACCCATGCAGCGCGCCGCGACGGCAACGTCATCATTCACGTGGCAAGCGGTATTACTCATATAGGCCCGGCGCGTCAACAGGATGGTGATTACAGCTATCTGGCAGATATTTTGCAAACCGTTTTACCTGACGTCGCCTGGCATAACAATATTCGCGCCGAGCTGTGGCGAAAACTGGCGGTTAACTGTGTGATTAATCCGCTGACTGCCATCTGGAATTGCCCGAATGGCGAATTACGTCATCATCCGCAAGAAATTATGCAGATATGCGAAGAAGTTGCGGCGGTGATTGAACGCGAAGGGCATCATACTTCTGCGGAAGATCTGCGTGATTATGTGATGCAGGTGATTGATGCTACGGCAGAAAACATCTCGTCAATGCTGCAGGATATTCGCGCGTTGCGCCATACAGAAATCGACTATATCAACGGTTTTCTGCTACGTCGTGCCCGCGCGCATGGGATTGCTGTACCGGAAAACACCCGCCTGTTTGAAATGGTAAAAAGAAAGGAGAGTGAATATGAGCGCATCGGCACTGGTTTGCCTCGCCCCTGGTAGTGAAGAGACTGAAGCGGTCACCACTATCGACCTGTTGGTTCGCGGTGGCATTAATGTCACTACTGCCAGCGTCGCCAGCGATGGCAACCTGGCAATTACCTGCTCGCGCGGCGTGAAACTGCTGGCGGATGCGCCGCTGGTCGAAGTGGCCGATGGCGAATATGACGTGATTGTACTGCCTGGTGGGATCAAAGGTGCAGAGTGTTTTCGTGACAGCACCCTACTGGTCGAAACGGTTAAACAGTTCCACCGTTCCGGGCGTATCGTTGCGGCGATTTGTGCTGTGCCAGCCACGGTGTTGGTGCCGCACGACATCTTCCCGATTGGCAATATGACCGGCTTCCCGACGCTGAAAGATAAAATTCCCGCAGAACAATGGCAAGACAAGCGCGTCGTCTGGGACGCACGCGTAAAATTGCTGACCAGCCAGGGGCCAGGCACGGCTATTGATTTTGGTCTGAAAATTATCGACCTGCTGGTTGGGCGCGAGAAAGCCCATGAAGTCGCATCACAACTGGTGATGGCGGCAGGGATTTATAATTATTACGAGTAATGTCGATGCGGTAAGCGTCGCATCTGGCCAGATGCGACGTAAATACCCATAATTACGGGCGATACACTTTCACATTCTTAAAGCCCTGCTCGCGCAGATAGAGCGCCTGCAAGCGGCTCATCACCCCGCGCTCACACCACAACAGCCAGGTTTTGCTCTGGTCGAGATCGCCAAATTTAGTGCTCAATTTGTAGAACGGCAGGGACACTACATCGATCCCTTCGACTTTCAGCGGTTTATCTTCCTGTTCATCGATAGAGCGAATATCGAGGATCACGTCATTCGGGCCGAAGCCATTGACGGTTTCCACTTCCACCACTTCCTGCTCGGTCTGCTGGGCGATTTCGCGAATATCAACGTTATTCGCTTCCTCAACCACTTTGTCGAGAATGCTGAAGTCGAACTTCTCTTCTTCCGCTTCAATCTTCGACTTAACCGCTTTCACCGTCGGGTTTTTGGAGATCACGCCGCAATATTCCGGCATCGTGCGGGCAAAGTCTTCAGTGCCAATCTGACGAGCAAGGTTAATGATGTGCTCTTTGTCGTAAGAGATCAGCGGACGCAGGATTAGCGTGTCAGAAACGTTATCAATCAGACGCAGGTTGGTCAGCGTCTGACTGGACACCTGGCCCAACGCCTCGCCGGTCACCAGCGCCTGTACGCCGTAACGCTCAGCCACTTTAGATGCGGCTCGCACCATCATACGTTTGAGAATGACGCCCATCTGACCGTCGTCGATTTTCTCAAGAATTTCACCGACTACCGGTTCGAAGTTAATGGCGACAAAACGCACGCGGTGAGAGCTGCCAAAGCGATTCCACAGATAATGTGCCACCTGACGAACACCAATTTCGTGTGCCGCGCCGCCGAGGTTAAAGAAGCAGTAATGCACACGGCAACCGCGGCGCATCAGCATATAACTGGAAACGCCAGAGTCGAAACCACCAGAGATCAGCGACAGCACATCTTCCTGGGTGCCTATCGGGAAACCACCAATACCTTCGTAGCGGCCTTTGATCAGCAGCAGACGATCGTCTTCCACTTCCAGATGGACAGTCACATCCGGGTTAGTCAGCTTCACGCGAGCGGATTCAATATGTTGATTCAAGCCACCGCCGACGTAACGTTCCACATCAATCGAGCTAAAATCGTGCTTACCGCGACGCTTCACGCGTACACAGAAGGTCTTACCTTCCAGTTGGTCACGGTACTGAACCAACGCTTTCTCGAAAATATCGTGCATGTCGGTAAACGGCACGTCTTCGACTTCGAGAATATGGTGGATACCCGGAATGCGGGTCAAAGCGTCGCGAATTGCCAGACGCTGGTTTTCATCTTTCGCGCGAACTTCGATGTTATCCCAGTGACGGACAACTGCGAGCGTCTCATCATAGTGCTTTAAAACGTTACGAATATTCCCGGTAAGGATTTTTATAAAGCGCAAGCGCACAGATTGGCTCTTGATGGTGATTTCCGGGAACAATTTAATGATAAACTTCATGGCGGCAATGGTTCTTTGGCAAGTCTTAAGCGACTTGTTTGGGGAAAAATACAGCAGCCCACACCTGCGGCTGCATCCAGGCGCGGAAGTATACCACTAACATCGCTTTGCTGCGCATATCACCTTACCATTGCGCGTTATTTGCTATTTGCCCTGAGTCCGTTACCATGACGGGGCGTAAAATATTGAGAGTCAGACATTCATTATGCCGAAGAAAAATGAGGCGCCCGCCAGCTTTGAAAAGGCGCTAAGCGAGCTGGAACAGATTGTGACCCGTCTGGAAAGTGGCGACCTGCCGCTGGAAGAGGCACTGAATGAGTTCGAACGTGGCGTGCAGCTTGCACGTCAGGGGCAGGCCAAATTACAACAAGCCGAACAGCGCGTACAGATCCTGCTGTCTGACAACGAAGACGCCTCTCCAACACCTTTTACACCGGACAATGAGTAATGGACTTTCCGCAGCAACTCGAAGCCTGCGTTAAGCAGGCCAACCAGGCGCTGAGCCGTTTTATCGCCCCACTGCCCTTTCAGAACACTCCCGTGGTAGAAACCATGCAGTATGGCGCATTATTAGGTGGTAAGCGCCTGCGACCTTTCCTGGTTTATGCTACTGGTCAAATGCTCGGCGTAAGTCTGAATACTTTGGACGCACCAGCAGCAGCCGTAGAGTGTATCCACGCTTACTCATTAATTCATGATGATCTACCGGCAATGGATGATGACGATTTACGTCGTGGTTTACCCACCTGTCATGTGAAGTTTGGCGAAGCGAACGCCATCCTCGCCGGGGATGCTTTACAAACGTTAGCATTCTCGATTTTAAGCGATGCGGATATGCCAGAAGTTTCAGACCGTGACAGAATCGCGATGATTTCAGAACTGGCAAATGCCAGCGGTATTGCCGGAATGTGTGGCGGCCAGGCGTTAGATTTAGACGCGGAAGGCAAACACGTACCTCTGGACGCACTTGAACGTATTCATCGTCATAAAACAGGTGCGTTAATTCGTGCCGCCGTTCGTCTTGGTGCGTTAAGCGCCGGAGATAAAGGACGTCATGCCCTGCCAATACTCGACAAGTATGCAGAGAGCATCGGTCTTGCCTTCCAGGTTCAGGATGACATCCTGGATGTGGTGGGAGATACTGCAACGTTGGGTAAACGTCAGGGTGCCGACCAGCAGCTTGGCAAAAGTACTTACCCTGCACTTCTGGGACTTGAGCAAGCCCGGAAGAAAGCCAGAGATCTTATCGACGATGCTCGCCAGTCGCTGAAACAACTGGCTGAACAGTCGCTCGATACCTCGGCACTGGAAGCGCTAGCGGACTACATTATCCAGCGTAATAAATAAACAATAAGTATTAATAGGCCTCTGATGAGTTTTGATATTGCCAAATACCCGACCCTGGCACTGGTCGACTCCACCCAGGAGTTGCGACTGCTACCAAAAGAGAGTTTACCGAAACTCTGCGACGAACTGCGCCGTTATTTACTCGACAGCGTGAGCCGTTCCAGCGGACACTTCGCCTCTGGGCTGGGCACGGTCGAACTGACCGTGGCGCTGCACTATGTCTATAACACTCCATTTGACCAGTTAATCTGGGATGTGGGGCATCAGGCTTATCCGCATAAAATTTTAACCGGACGCCGCGACAAAATCGGTACTATCCGCCAGAAAGGCGGCCTACACCCGTTCCCGTGGCGCGGCGAAAGCGAATATGACGTGTTAAGCGTCGGGCATTCATCAACCTCCATCAGTGCCGGAATCGGTATTGCGGTGGCTGCCGAGAAAGAAGGTAAGGATCGCCGCACCGTCTGCGTAATTGGCGATGGCGCGATTACCGCAGGCATGGCATTTGAAGCGATGAACCATGCGGGCGATATTCGTCCTGATATGCTGGTGATCCTCAACGACAACGAAATGTCGATTTCCGAAAATGTCGGCGCGCTCAACAACCATCTGGCACAGCTACTTTCCGGTAAACTTTACTCATCACTGCGCGAAGGCGGTAAAAAAGTCTTCTCTGGCGTGCCGCCAATTAAAGAACTGCTCAAACGCACTGAAGAACATATTAAAGGCATGGTAGTGCCTGGCACGCTGTTTGAAGAGCTGGGCTTTAACTACATCGGCCCGGTTGACGGTCACGACGTGCTGGGGCTTATCACCACGCTAAAAAATATGCGCGACCTGAAAGGCCCGCAGTTCCTGCATATCATGACCAAAAAAGGTCGTGGTTATGAACCAGCAGAAAAAGACCCAATCACTTTCCACGCCGTGCCTAAATTTGACCCGTCCAGCGGTTGCCTGCCCAAAAGCAGCGGCGGTCTGCCGAGCTATTCAAAAATCTTTGGCGACTGGTTGTGCGAAACGGCAGCGAAAGACAACAAGCTGATGGCGATTACGCCGGCGATGCGTGAAGGTTCCGGCATGGTCGAATTTTCACGGAAATTCCCGGATCGCTACTTTGACGTGGCAATCGCTGAGCAACACGCGGTGACTTTTGCCGCTGGTCTGGCGATTGGCGGGTACAAACCGATCGTGGCTATTTACTCCACCTTCCTGCAACGCGCCTACGATCAGGTGCTGCATGACGTCGCAATTCAAAAGCTACCGGTTCTGTTCGCCATCGACCGCGCGGGCATTGTTGGTGCTGATGGTCAAACCCACCAGGGGGCTTTTGATCTCTCCTTCCTGCGCTGCATCCCGGAAATGGTCATTATGACCCCAAGCGATGAAAACGAATGTCGCCAAATGCTTTACACCGGTTACCACTACAACGATGGCCCGTCAGCGGTGCGTTACCCGCGCGGCAATGCAGTTGGCGTGGAACTGACGCCGCTGGAAAAAATGCCGATTGGTAAAGGTATCGTGAAGCGTCGCGGTGAAAAACTGGCGATCCTCAACTTTGGTACTTTGATGCAGGAAGCGGTGAAAGTCGCTGAATCGCTAAATGCTACGCTGGTCGATATGCGTTTTGTGAAGCCGCTTGATGAAGCGTTAATTCTGGAAATGGCCGCCAGCCATGAGGCGCTGGTCACCGTTGAAGAGAACGCCATTATGGGCGGCGCAGGCAGCGGCGTGAACGAAGTATTGATGGCACATCGTAAACCGGTGCCAGTGCTGAATATTGGCCTACCGGACTTCTTTATTCCACAAGGAACGCAGGAAGAAATGCGCGCCGAACTCGGCCTCGATGCCGCCGGAATGGAAGCCAAAATCAAAGCCTGGCTGGCATAATCCCTACTCCACTCCTGCTATGCTTAAAAGATTGTTCATAGACTCTAAATAATTCGAGTTGCAGGAAGGCGGCAAACGAGTGAAGCCCCAGGAGCTTACATAAGTAAGTGACTGGGGTGAACGACAAATCCGCATGGAGCGGATTTGAACGCTGTTTGCAGCGGCCCTGTTAAGGGTGAGGCCATGGATGGGCCGAATAACTTGCAGCCGCAGCACATGCAACTTGAAGTATGACGAGTATAACGGGAGTGGCAGCATGCAATACAACCTCTTAGGGAAAACCGACCTTCGCGTTTCCCGACTTTGCCTCGGCTGTATGACCTTTGGCGAGCCAGATCGCGGTAATCACGCATGGACGCTGCCGGAAGAAAGCAGTCGCCCAATAATCAAACGCGCCCTTGAGGGCGGCATTAACTTTTTTGATACCGCGAATAGCTATTCCTATGGCAGCAGCGAAGAGATCGTCGGTCGCGCATTGCGGGATTTCGCCCGTCGCGATGACGTGGTCGTCGCGACAAAAGTTTTCCATCGTGTCGGTGACTTACCAGAAGGATTATCCCGCACGCAAATTTTGCGCTCTATTGACGACAGCCTGCGTCGTCTCGGCATGGATTATGTCGATATCCTGCAAATTCATCGCTGGGATTACAACACGCCGATTGAAGAGACGCTTGAAGCCCTGAACGACGTCGTAAAAGCCGGAAAAGCGCGTTATATCGGCGCGTCATCAATGTACGCCTCCCAGTTTGCTCAGGCGTTGGAACTGCAAAAACAGCACGGCTGGGCGCAGTTTGTCAGTATGCAGGATCACTATAATCTGATTTATCGTGAAGAAGAGCGCGAGATGCTGCCGCTGTGTTATCAGGAAGGCGTGGCGGTTATTCCGTGGAGCCCGCTGGCACGGGGCCGTCTGACGCGTCCGTGGGGTGAAACCACTGCACGACTGGTTTCTGACGAAGTGGGAAAAAATCTCTATAAAGAAAGCGATGAGAATGACGCGCAAATAGCTGCCCGTTTAGCCGGTGTAAGTGAAGAACTGGGCGTTACGCGGGCACAAGTTGCACTGGCATGGCTATTGAGCAAACCCGGCATTGCCGCACCGATTATCGGAACTTCGCGGGAAGAACAGCTAGATGAGTTACTGAATGCGGTGGATATCACGTTGAAGCCGGAACAAATTGCCGAGCTGGAAACGCCATATAAACCGCATCCGATAGTGGGATTTAAATAGGTATGCAGGTCTGATAAGACGCGGCAAGCGTCATATCAGACATCGCGCACAACCGCCGGATGCAGCGTGAACGCCTTACCCGGCCTGCTACAGAATACCCATCGGCCAGTGATGGCCGATAAAATAGAGTATTCCAGCGGAAATCACTCCGGCGACAATATCGTCGATCATGATCCCCATGCCACCATGCACATTGCGATCAAACCAGCGGATCGGCCACGGTTTCCACATATCCAGAATCCGGAAAATGACAAACCCGGCAGCGACCCACTGCCAGTCATTGGTCGGCAGCGCCATCAGGGTGATCCACATGCCGATAAACTCATCCCAGACGATACTGCCGTGATCGTGCACACCCATATCTTTCGCCGTCTGGTGGCAAAGATAGACGCCGATGCAGATCCCCAGCATTACCACCAGTGAGTAGAGTTGCCAGGGCAAAAAAGTCATCAGATACCAGAAGGGGATCGCCGCCAGCGAGCCCATCGTACCTGGAACAATCGGGCTTAACCCACTCCCAAACCCTGTAGCCAACAAGTGCCACGGGTTACTCATCTTCAGGCGACTTTTCGCGACATCTTTATGGCGTGGCAAAATGGTCATATCCTTTCCAGTCAACCGTGACAGGTTCGCCGTCACGCACAAAACAAAGCCCTTCGATATCGGCGGTCATTTGCCCGATACAAGTAAACGGTACGCCCAGGTGCCCCAGAGCAACATCCAGCGCGCCACGGTTAAGCTCCGGCACAGTAAAGCACAACTCATAATCTTCGCCACCAGAGAGCGCCCAACGCAGCGCCTGTTCCGGTTCAACATGACGTGAAAGTGCGTCAGAGAATGGCAACAATGTCAGATCAATTCGTGCGCCGCAGTCGCTGGCTTTCACGATATGCCCGAGATCGGAGATCAGACCGTCAGAGAGATCGATGGCTGAACTCGCCAGATCGCGCAGTGCCTGCCCCTGTAAAATACGCGGCGATGGGCGGAGATGACGTTTTATTAAATACTCCGCATCTTTAGCATCTGCAACCTGCAAACGGTTTTGCAAAATCGCCAGCCCGGCGGCGCTATCGCCCGGCGTACCGGTCACATAGATCCAGTCACCCGGTTTCGCACCTGAGCGCGTTAAAGCTCGTCCCATCGGGACAAAGCCGTGGATACCCAACGTCATTGATAGCGGTCCACGCGTGGTATCGCCGCCAATGAGCTGCATATCGTAATAATTGAGGAGCTCGAAAAGACTGTCGCTGAAGGATTCAAGCCACGCTTCGTCCACGTTCGGTAAAGTCAATGCCAGCGTCAGCCAGGCTGGATCGGCACCCATCGCCGCCAGATCGCTTAAGTTTACCGCCAGTGCTTTATACGCCAGATCAGCAGGATCGATGTCAGGGAGGAAATGGTTACCCGCCACCAGCGTATCAGTGCTGATTGCCAGGGTCTGTTTCTCGGGGATATTGAGAAGTGCACAATCGTCACCGATGCCAAGTTCGACATCAAGACGAGAGCTTCTTACTCGGTCAAAATAACGGGCAATCAGGGAGAACTCGCCACATGCCATACGTTACGCCTCAGCAGGTAAAAAAGAAAAGGCCGGCGAGTGCGGAACTGTTTTCCGTTACTCTACCGGCCTGGATATCACTTTTTGTTAGGGCGAATCACAGGTGCTGCTTTATCGAGTACACCGTTGACGAACTTATGGCTGTCTTCTGCGCCGAACGATTTCGCCAGCTCGATCGCTTCGTTAATAGCCACTTTGTACGGCACATCGCTACGTTTAGACAGCTCGTACAGTGCAATGCGCAGTACCGCTTTTTCTACCTGGCCCAGCTCTTCCAGCAGGCGAGACAGATATGGCTTCATCAGTCCGTCGAGGTATGCGGTGTTAGTCGCCACCCCGGCCAGCAGCTCACGGAAGTACAGGATGTCAACGTCTTTTACATCCTGTTCAGCCAGGAACTGGTATTCAACATCAGCGATGTCGTTCTGGGACAACTGCCAGGAGTAGAGCGCCTGGACGGCACACTCACGAGCGCGGCGACGAGCAGCAGGTTTCACGGATTTCCCCTTACTAATTTCAGGCCTTGATGGCTTTCAATACATTAATCATTTCAAGCGCGGTCAGTGCAGCTTCTGCACCTTTGTTACCAGCTTTGGTGCCAGCACGTTCGATCGCTTGTTCAATGCTTTCGGTGGTCAACACACCAAAAGCAACCGGAATTTCGCTGTCCTGGGCAACATGCGCCAGGCCGTTGCTTGCACCGCCAGCGACATATTCAAAGTGGGCAGTGCCACCACGAATAACGGTTCCCAACGCAATCACCGCGTCGTATTTACCGGTTTTTGCCAGTGCGCCTGCCGCCAGCGGCAGCTCATAGGCACCAGGCACCCAAACAACGGTAATGTTTTCATCTTTTACCTGACCGATACGTTTCAGTGCGTCAATCGCACCTTCCAGCAGGCTGTCATTGATAAAGTTGTTGAAACGCGCAATGGTGATGGCGACGCGAGCGTCCGGGGTAGCAACGTTAGCTTCAATAATGTTCATTTTTTTCCTTCGGGTTCGAGTATGGCCCCGCAGGGGGGCGGATTTTAGCATAATATTTCGTGCGCTGCTTCCCTTTCGAGCCGGGAGATCATGCGCCCACTAAATGCAGGCAAACATCCGGGCCTACATGACGTATCTCTTTGAATTTAAATTGGGGCGCGTCGGCTAATTTCTCAAGCCCCGGCAGCGTACATAATCCGCGGGCGTCGCTGCCTAATAGTTTAGGTGCGATATAGACAATCAGTTCATCGACTAAACCCGCCTGTAGCAGTGCTCCAGCGAGCGTTGGCCCCGCTTCCACCCAGATGCTGTTAATTTGCTGTTTACCCAGTTGCATCATCAGCACAACCAGATCCAGATGACCTTTATGTTCTGGAATCAGCAAGGTGCGCACCGTTTCCGGCCATTCACGAGAATCATCCTGAGTGCGCGCGAACCAGGTTTCACCCGGCTGCTGCACAATGCGATGTTCCGGCGTTACGCGATTTTGGCTATCAATCACAATGCGTACCGGCTGGCGTAGATTTTGTTGCGGATAAAGCGCCTGAGTTTGTTCATCCAGTTCAGACCAACGCACCGTTAAAGCCGGATCGTCCGCCAGCACCGTGGCGCTGCTGGTTAAAATAGCATGACTTTGCGCACGCAAACGCTGAACATCGCGACGCGCCTGGGGAGAAGTGATCCACTGGCTTTCGCCGTTGGCCATCGCCGTGCGGCCATCAAGCGACGCGCCAAGTTTCAGTTGGATATAAGGAAAGCCAGTGCGCATCCGCTTAAGAAAGCCTTTATTCAACGGCTCGGCTTCGCTCATCATCAGGCCGTGGCTGACGTCAATCCCTGCTTGTTGCAGACGATAAAGTCCACGCCCTGCGACCTGCGGGTTAGGATCCTGCATTGCGGCAACCACACGCGCCACGCCAGCAGCAATTAGCGCATCACAGCACGGTGGTGTACGACCATGATGGCTACAAGGTTCGAGTGTCACATACGCAGTTGCGCCTTTGGCTTTTTCACCCGCCATGCGCAACGCGTGTACCTCGGCATGTGGTTCACCCGCACGGTGATGATAACCTTCACCGACAATTTCGCCATCTTTGACAATGACGCATCCGACATTCGGATTGGGATGCGTGGTGAAACGTCCTCGTTGCGCCAGCTTTAGCGCCCGCGCCATGTAATACTCATCCTGCACGGTTTAGTCCTCCAGGCGCGCGATCTCTTCGCCAAATTCTTTGATATCTTCGAAACTGCGATAGACAGAGGCAAAACGGATATAGGCGACTTTATCGAGTTTTTTCAATTGCTCCATCACCAGATTGCCAATCATCTTGCTCGGCACCTCGCGCTCACCGGTGGCGCGGAGCTGTGACTTTATATGGTTAATCGCCATTTCGACATCATCGGAACTTACCGGACGTTTTTCCAGCGCCCGCAGCATTCCGCTACGCAATTTTTCTTCATTAAACGGTTCGCGCACGTCGTTACTTTTAACAACGCGTGGCATAACCAGTTCCGCCACTTCAAACGTGGTGAAACGTTCATTACACACCAGACACTGCCGACGGCGGCGTACGGATGAACCCTCGCCCACGAGACGAGAGTCAATAACCTTAGTGTCCACGGCGAAACAGAATGGGCAATGCATACGGCATCCTGACCAGGTGGTTAACAGAAATCTATTTTACCCTGAACTGACGATACAACAAAGGCGCAACGCTTTTGAGACAAAGGATCGATGTTTTCGCTGCTTTTTCCCTCTACCATTAGGCTAATTGCGACGAGAAAGGGACAACCATGAACACTCACGTTTTTCGACTGCTCTTGCTGGGAAGCCTGTTCAGCTTAAGCGCCTGTGTACAGCAAAGCGAAGTACGACAGATGAAACAAAGCGTCAGCACGCTGAATCAAGAGATGACACAACTCAATAAAGAGACCGTCAAAATCACTCAGCAAAACAGGCTGAATGCACAATCCAGCAGTGGGGTTTACCTTCTGCCGGGAGCAAAGACACCAGCGCGTCTGGAAAGCCAGATCGGCACCTTACGTATGTCGCTGGTGAATATTACGCCAAATGCAGATGGCACTACGCTGACGCTGCGTATTCAGGGCGAATCCAATGATCCCTTACCCGCGTTCAGCGGAACCGTTGAATATGGGAAAATTCAGGGAACAATCGACAACTTTCAGGAGATCAATGTGCAGAATCAATTGATTAACGCCCCTGCCAGTGTCCTCGCGCTCAGTGATGTTGATATTCCGTTACAGTTAAATGGCATTTCAGTGGATCAGTTAGGCTTTATACGCATCCACGACATTCAACCTGTTATGCAGTAAACGTTTCGCGGGGCATTTTGTGTGTCCCGCAACATCTTTCCCCATCATTTTGTTATTCCGCTTACATCACCCGGATTGATAGTAAAAGTTTGCAACAAAGGTGAAAGTCAGTACAATCCCCGCCCGAATGTGTGTAAACGTGAAAGCAATCGATTACGTAAATGATAGAACTGTGAAACGAAACATATTTTTGTGAGCAATGATTTTTATAATAGGCTCCTCTGTATACGAAATATTTAGAAACGCAATTTGCGCCTTTTTCACTCCCGTAAGGGATTTTCAAACAGTGGCATACATATGAAAAAAACATTACTGGCAGCCGGTGCGGTACTGGCGCTCTCTTCGTCTTTTACTGTCAACGCAGCTGAAAACGACAAACCGCAGTACCTTTCCGACTGGTGGCACCAGAGCGTTAACGTTGTCGGAAGCTATCACACCCGTTTCGGACCGCAGATCCGCAACGATACCTACCTGGAGTACGAAGCATTCGCTAAAAAAGACTGGTTCGACTTCTATGGTTACGCGGATGCGCCGGTATTCTTCGGCGGTAACTCCGATGCAAAAGGTATCTGGAACCACGGTTCTCCGCTGTTTATGGAAATCGAACCGCGTTTCTCCATCGACAAACTGACTAATACCGATCTCAGCTTCGGTCCGTTCAAAGAGTGGTACTTCGCGAACAACTACATCTACGACATGGGCCGTAACAAAGATGGTCGCCAGAGCACCTGGTATATGGGTCTGGGTACGGACATCGATACTGGCCTGCCGATGAGCCTGTCCCTGAACGTGTATGCGAAATACCAGTGGCAGAACTACGGCGCAGCGAACGAAAACGAGTGGGACGGCTACCGTTTTAAAGTGAAATACTTTGTACCGATTACCGATCTGTGGGGCGGCCAGTTGAGCTACATCGGTTTCACCAACTTCGACTGGGGTTCCGATCTGGGTGATGACAGCGGTAACGCAATCAACGGTATTAAAACGCGTAGCAATAACTCTATCGCTTCCAGCCATATTCTGGCGCTGAACTATGATCACTGGCACTACTCTGTCGTCGCGCGTTACTGGCATGACGGTGGTCAGTGGAACGACGATGCAGAACTGAACTTCGGTAACGGCAACTTCAACGTTCGCTCTACCGGTTGGGGTGGTTACCTGGTAGTAGGTTACAACTTCTGATTATGAAAATGCCGGATCTTGTATCCGGCATTTTTTTATCACTTCTTCTTGTTCATCATCGCTTTTAAATCAGCGAACGGATTGTATTTCGCTTCGCCAACATCTTTCTGCGCATCTTCCCCTGCAATAACGGTCGTACCATACTGATCTGCCTCGGTATATTTCGAATGTTCATGATCGTGGCAATAAAGACACAGTAATTCCCAGTTACTACCATCTTCCGGGTTGTTGGTATGGTCGTGATCAATATGGTGCACAGTTAGCTCACGCAGGTTGGAATAGACAAACTCGCGGGAACAACGTCCACACACCCACGGATAGAGTTTCAGCGCCTTTTCACGATAACCGCTTTCTAACCGCGCATAGTTTTTGGGGATGACAGCCATAATAAATTACCTGGAAGAAATGTAGGGTTACGCGCAGTTTCCCAAGATGTAGGGATTTTCGCAATCCTGAGTAAATAAATTCTCACATTACCAGTGACGGCGAGGTTCCATCTGCTGATGAAGAATACGCGCAATGAGAATGTCATCTACTCTTATAACGTAATAAACAGTATGAAACCTAAATGCGATATTCTTTACCTCTGGAACCGCATCATAGTCTTGCCCTATCCCGGGCATTTTCTAGTTATTCGCCAACGCTTACTAAGGTAATTTTGCGCATAAGCGATCTCCACATATTAACTATTAATACAAAGTATATGTCAGAACTATCTCTACAACCAAAGCTGTATTCAGTTCAATATGCAATAACCAAAAAAAACCGCAGCGCAAAAACGCCACGGTTTTTTTTAACTGAACGGCTTTAAAACACCCTTACGGCAGAATTGACGGTTGATCCGCCCCTTCTTTTTCCACTTTCTGCTGCAGCATGTGCTCACGCTTCATGCCCAGTTTCAGAGCCAGTGCCGATGCTACATAGATAGAAGATGCCGTACCGATGGAAACACCAATTAGCATGGTCAGCGAGAAGCCTTCCAGCACCGGGCCACCGAAGAGATACAGCATCAGGATAACCATCAAAGTAGTACCGGATGTGATCAAAGTACGGTGCAGCGTCTGGGTCAAGGACACGTTAAAGATTTCGTAAGGCGTACCGCGACGGATTTTGCGGAAGTTTTCACGAATACGGTCCGATACCACGATACTGTCGTTAAGTGAGTAACCGATGACCGACATCAACGATGCCACAATGGTCAGGTCAATCTCGATATGGAATAACGACAAAATACCCAGCGTAATGATAACGTCGTGTGCCAGCGCGATAACCACCCCTGCCGCCAGTCGCCACTCAAAGCGGAAACCCACGTAGACAAGGATAGACAGCAGCGCCGCCATCAACGCCATCGCACCGGTTTGCGCAAGGTCTGCCCCCACGCTCGGGCCGACGAACTCAATACGCTTCACCGCCGCGTTCTGGTTGGTAGATTCGTTAATAACTTTCAGAACCTGACTACCCAGCACCTGACCGCCTATTTCGCCTTCAGCAGGCGGCATACGGACCATGATGTCGTGGCTGCTACCGAAGTTTTGCAGCATCGGCTCTTCAAAGCCCGCTTTCTGCAATGCATCACGCATTACGTCAATTTCAGCCGGTTTTTCGAGCGTAATTTCGATAACCGTACCACCGGTAAAATCCAGCCCCCAGTTAAAGCCACGCACGCCCATAATGACGATAGCAGCAATTAACAGCAGACCAGAGATGCCGAAGGCCCAGTAGTCCCAGCGCATAAAGTCATAGACTTTACGACCGTGGTTTAGTTGTTCAACAGTATATTCCTGTGCCACATCGCACTCCTCAGATTGACAGCTTCTTGACGCGCTTGCCGCCATATAGCAGGTTTACGATGGCACGCGTACCGACAATCGCGGTAAACATCGACGTCGCCACACCGATACCGGTAGTAATCGCGAACCCTTTAATTGCCCCAGTACCAACCGCATACAGGATGATGACTTTAATCAGCGTGGTGATGTTCGCATCGAAGATAGAACTGAACGCGCCACGATAACCTTCGTCAATCGCCTGCTGAACGGTACGTCCGTTGCTCAACTCTTCTTTAATACGTTCGTTGATCAGTACGTTCGCATCGACCGCCACCGCAAGGGTTAAGACGATACCCGCAATACCCGGCATACTCAGCGTTGCACCTGGCAACAGCGACATAATGCCGACGATCAAGATCAGGTTGGCAATCAGTGCACTGGTCGCAATCAGACCAAACTTCTTATAGAAGAGGATCATGAACAGAATAGAAACCAGCAGACCGGCGAGACACGCTTCCAGCCCCTGCTCAATGTTCTGCATACCCAGAGTCGGGCCAATGGTACGTTCTTCAACAATCTGAATCGGCGCAATCAACGCACCGGCACGCAGCAGCAGCGACAACTGACGCGCTTCGTTCGGGTTGTTGATACCGGTGATACGGAAGCTGTTACCCAGACGAGACTGGATATTCGCGATGTTAATCACCTCTTCCTGTTTCACCAGAACCGCACGACCGTTAGCATCTTTCTTACCGCTGTCTTTGTACTCCACGAACAGGGTTGCCATCGGTTTACCGATGTTGTCCTTGGTGAAGTTAGACATGATGTTGCCACCAGCGCTGTCGAGCGAGATGTTAACCTGCGGCTGGTTGTATTCGTCCTGGCTGGAAGTGGAGTCGGTGATATGGTCACCGGTCAGGATCACGCGTTTGTACAGCACAACCGGCTGACCTTCGCGGGTCTGTTTCACTTCAGAGTCACCCGGTACGCGGCCAGATGCGGCAGCAGCCTGGTCAACGTTGGTGTTTACCAGACGGAATTCCAGCGTTGCAGTCGCCCCCAGAATCTCTTTCGCACGCGCAGTGTCCTGAATACCAGGCAATTCAACAACGATACGATCTGCACCCTGGCGTTGTACCACAGGCTCAGCGACACCAAGCTGGTTTACACGGTTACGCAGGATGTTGATATTCTGCTGCACCGCATATTCACGCGCTTCACTGAGACGCGCATCGCTCATCACCGCACGCAGTTGGTTGCTACCCTGGCTGCTAATGACCAGATCGGGATGGCGTTTGCTCAGATACGCAATGGCTTCATCACGCGCATTAGAGTCACGGAAGGTGATGCTCAGACCGTAATTATTTTCTTTACGAACAGTGGTATACGGGATGCCTTTTTCGCGCAAGTCGCTGCGCAGGCTGTCGATATTTTGTTCCTGGAGTTTGCCCAGCGCAGTGTCCATATCCACTTCCATCAGGAAGTGAACGCCACCACGCAGGTCAAGACCGAGCTTCATCGGCTCAGCGTGAATAGCTGCCAGCCAGCGCGGCGTTGCCGGGGCAAGGTTAAGCGCCACGACGTATTTGTCACCCATAACGCCCATTAATGCTTCACGAGCGCGCAGTTGGGTGTCAGTGGAGTCGAAGCGCGCAAGAATAGCGCCCTCTTCCAGTGCCACAGACTTAGCAGTTATTTTTTCTTCTTGTAACGTTTTCTGGACCTGGATCAGCGTTTGCTCACTGGCGGCGACTCCGCGCGCGCCAGTGATCTGAACAGCCGGATCCTCACCAAACAGGTTGGGAAGCGCGTAGAGCAGACCGATGGCAATCACCACGATCAGCATGACGTACTTCCACAAAGGATAACGGTTTAACACGGCAATTCCCTTAGGGAAAAATTTTAATTACAGCGCCTTCATGGTGCCTTTCGGCAGAACGGCGGCTACGAAGTCACGTTTAATAACTACTTCAGTGGTGTCATTCAGTGCGATAGCAATGTAGCCGTTTTCCGCTACTTTGGTTACGCGACCTACCAGGCCACCGTTCGTCAGCACTTCATCACCTTTGGCGATGGAGTCCATCAGCTTTTTGTGTTCTTTGGTGCGCTTCTGCTGTGGGCGCAGGATCATGAAATAGAAAATCAGACCGAATACCACCAGCATCAAAATCAAAGACATCGGGCTACCTTGTGCCGGAGCACCCGTTGCCGCTACCGCATCAGAAATAAAAAAGCTCATTAAATTTCCCTCATTATTAATATTAATCAACGTTCAAAGGTGGTACTTCTCGCCCCTGACGCTGGTAAAAATCAGCTACGAAGCTCTCTAATTTACCCTCTTCAATAGCCTTGCGTAAACCCGCCATCAAACGCTGGTAGTAACGAAGGTTATGAATGGTGTTGAGTCGCGCGCCTAATATTTCGTTGCAACGGTCGAGATGATGCAAGTAGGCACGTGAATAATTGCGACAGGTGTAGCAATCACACTCAGGATCGAGCGGCCCGGTGTCGCTCTTATACTTCGCGTTGCGAATTTTCACCACGCCATCGGTCACGAACAGATGACCGTTACGCGCATTACGTGTTGGCATTACGCAGTCAAACATATCGATACCGCGGCGCACGCCTTCAACCAGGTCTTCCGGTTTACCAACGCCCATCAGGTAACGCGGTTTGTCTGCCGGAATTTGCGGGCACACATGCTCCAGAATACGGTGCATATCTGCTTTCGGCTCACCCACAGCCAGACCGCCGACAGCGTAGCCATCAAAACCGATATCTACCAGACCTTTAACAGAGATATCACGTAAATCTTCGTAAACGCTGCCCTGAATGATGCCAAACAGCGCATTTTTGTTTCCGAGACTGTCAAAACGCTCACGGCTACGCTTCGCCCAACGCAGAGACATCTCCATGGAACGTTTTGCGTAATCCCAGTCAGCGGGATACGGCGTACACTCGTCAAAAATCATGACAATATCTGAACCAAGATCGTACTGAATCTCCATCGATTTTTCAGGATCGAGGAAAATCGGGTCGCCGTTGATAGGGTTACGGAAGTGCACGCCCTGTTCGGTGATTTTACGGATATCGCCAAGGCTGAAGACCTGGAAACCACCGGAATCGGTGAGGATTGGGCCTTTCCACTGCATAAAATCGTGCAGATCGCCATGCAGTTTCATGATTTCCTGGCCCGGGCGCAGCCACAGGTGGAAAGTATTGCCGAGGATAATTTGTGCGCCAGTGGCTTCAACTTCTTCCGGCGTCATCCCTTTTACGGTGCCGTAAGTGCCCACGGGCATAAAACAAGGCGTTTCCACTACGCCGCGATCAAAGACCAGGCGGCCACGGCGTGCGCGACCGTCGGTGGTGTCCAGTTCAAATTTCATTTTTTCTCCACTACGTCAGAAAAACAGTCCAACGTTTAAACCAGCGCCGCGGAATTACTCCCCGACGCGCTCATTAATTGCCTGCGGATTGTACGTGATAAACATCGCATCACCGTAACTAAAAAAGCGATATTTCTCTTCAACCGCCGCTTTATAGGCGTTCATGGTGTGTTGATAACCGGCAAATGCCGAAACCAGCATAATCAGCGTCGACTCCGGCAAATGGAAGTTAGTCACCAGCGCATCGACCACTTTGTACTGAAAGCCCGGATAGATAAAGATTTGGGTATCGTCAAAGAACGGTTCGATGAGAGCGTTTTTCGCCGCCTGGGCCGCGCTTTCCAGCGAGCGCACAGAGGTGGTGCCAACCGCAATTACCCGATTTCCGCGCGCTTTCGCTGCCAGCACCGCGTCTACCACATCCTGCGGCACTTCGGCGTACTCCGAGTGCATGATGTGATCTTCAATCGTGTCGACGCGTACCGGCTGGAAGGTGCCCGCGCCAACGTGCAGAGTCACGAACGCCATCTCAACGCCTTTAGCGCGTAATTTTTCCAACAGCGGTTCGTCGAAATGCAGTCCGGCGGTCGGGGCCGCAACTGCGCCCGGTTTTTCGCTATATACCGTCTGATAAAGTTCACGGTCTGCATCTTCATCCGGACGGTCGATGTACGGCGGCAGCGGCATATGACCGATGCTGTTGAGAATATCCAGCACCGAACGTTGATCATTAAATTCGACTTCAAACAGCGCGCCGTGGCGGGCAGTCATCGTTGCTTTAATGCTTTCGTCATCACCCAGCAGCAGTTCAGCGCCCGGCTTTGGTGCTTTTGAGGCACGAATATGCGCGAGAATACGTTTGTCATCGAGCATCCGCTCAACCAGCACTTCAATCTTGCCGCCGCTGGCTTTACGACCAAACAGGCGCGCCGGGATCACCCGGGTATTATTAAAAACCAGAAGATCGCCAGGGTTGAGCTTATCGAGTAAATCGGTGAAAGTACCGTGCGTCAGCGCGCCCGTCGGCCCGTCCAGCGACAGTAAACGACAGCTACTGCGTTCAGGCATGGGATAGTGGGCAATCAGGGATTCGGGCAATTCAAAAGAGAAATCGGTAACGCGCATGACACTGACTCAGACTAAAATAAGAGGCGGGTAGTCTAGTGCCGGGGCGTCCTCCCTGCAACCTTTACCCTCCTTGATGGATGACATAATCTATACACAAAATCATTCAAGATGCATCGAGATGGCAACTGAATGAGTCCCCAGGAGCTTACATTAAGTAAGTGACTGGGGTGAGTGACAAATCTGTCCGTAACAGATTTGAACACCGTGTAACGGTGGCCCGTAAGGGCGAGGCTCATGGATGAGCCGAGTAACTAGCAGCCAACGAAGAGGCAGTTTGAAGGATGAAGTGTATATGAATTTTTTAGCTCACCTGCATTTAGCCCATCTCGCTGAAAGCTCACTTTCTGGCAACTTACTGGCTGATTTTGTTCGTGGAAACCCTGAAGAAAGTTTTCCACCCGACGTCGTGGCTGGCATTCATATGCATCGGCGTATCGACGTTTTGACCGACAATCTGCCGGAAGTCCGCGAAGCACGTGAGTGGTTTCGTCGTGAAACCCGCCGGGTTGCGCCTATCACGCTGGATGTCATGTGGGATCACTTTCTTTCCCGCCACTGGTCGCAGCTATCGCCCGATTTTCCGTTAGAGGAATTTGTCTGTTATGCCCGCGAGCAAGTAATCACTATTCTGCCGGATTCACCACCACGCTTTATCAATTTGAACAATTACTTATGGTCAGAGCAGTGGCTGGTACGTTATCGCGATATGGATTTCATCCAGAGTGTGTTAAACGGCATGGCAAGCCGTCGCCCACGCCTGGATGCCCTGCGTGACTCCTGGTACGATTTAGACACCCATTACGACGCGCTCGAAAGCCGCTTCTGGCAGTTTTATCCGCGGATGATGGCGCAGGCTTCACGCAAAGCGTTGTAAGGCGTTAATTCATCCACACAGTGGCCGATATCGCTGGCAATGTCAGAATCCCGTCCGCCAGTTGCCCGTGCCCTTCTTTGCGTTGCCACGCTGTAACATTGAGCAACGGTGACGCGGGCAGCACCACTTCACACGCTTCGCCACGGTTAATCGCCACCAGCACACGCTGCTGATTTAGCAAGCGCACAAACACCACCACATTATCTTCCGCGTACAGCACCTGACAGCCACCGCGACGCAGTGCCAGGCTCTTCTTACGCAGCGCAATCATTCGCTGGTACAACGAGAATAGCTCCGCATCTTGTTTTTCCACCTGCCACGGAAATGGCTTACGGCAAAACGGATCATTGTTACCATCCAACCCCACTTCATCACCGTAATAAATACAAGGCACGCCTGGCCAGGTAAACAACCAGACAACGGCCAACGGCAGACGCGCGACGTCTCGTCCGAGCAGCGTTTTAAATCGCGCAGTATCGTGGCTGTCGAGCTGATTAAACATACGCAATTGCTGTTGATGAGAAAGCCCGGCGCGATAATTATCCATCCAGGTCATACAGGTTTGGGCGTCAATCTGCTGGGGATCGTAAGAGATATCGGTGTTGGCCAGAAATCCCCACAACGGGAATGTAAAGCCACGGTAGTTCATGGCGGCATCTTCCACATCTGCCTGCAACCACTGCCGCGCATCACCAAAATATTCACCCACAATGTACGCTTCCGGCTGGGTTTCTTTCGCAGCCCTGGTGATCCCGGCGACATGCAGCAAATTATTGCGCGCACCACCCGCTTCTCCCAGCATATGCATCACATCCAACCGCCAGCCGTCCATATTCCACGGCGCTTTCAGCCAGTGACGGACAATGCTGTCTTCACCGCGATAAATTTCATTCACCAGACTTTCCGACTGATAGTCCAGTTTCGGCAAACTGGCATAGCCCAGCCAGTCGAGCGCCGTGCCATCATCACTAAATGAATACCAGTCACGCCAGGGCGATTCGGGGTTGTGACAAGCGCCGCCCGTTCCACGATTGTGCCGGTCAAACCAGGCATGAGAGTCACCACTGTGGTTAAACACACCGTCCAGTACCAGCCGCATTCCCTGTTGCTGCGTATTGTGCCTCAAACGCAGCAACGCCCCGTCGCCGCCAAACTGCGGATCGACGTGGCGATAATCTTCGGTATCGTACTTATGCACGCTGGGAGCTTTGAATACCGGATTGAGATACAGCGCTGTCACGCCGAGTTTTTTCAGGTACGGCAGTTTTTCGCTTATCCCGTCCAGATCACCGCCATAGAACGTTGATCCGCCCGCTTGTGCCGTGACGGGTTCGTCCCAGCCACGCAGTATGATCTCCCGTCCGGCTGCGTGATGATAATAGACATGATCCTGCGTTGCTTCACGTGACTGACTTCGGGCAAAACGATCCGGGAAGATCTGATAAAAGATTTGATCCGCTGCCCATTGTGGCCCGATATCCGGCACATCGACGGCAAACTGCTCCAACCGTGCTGGCGGTATTTGGCTAAAACCTTGCGGCGTAAACCATCGCTGGCGATCGTGCCACAGCAATTTGAAACTGTAGCGCCGCCGTGGCTGCCCGGTGGAGAGAGAGAGCGCAGCCCGCCATGCTGTTACGCCTGGATGCGGCTGACTGCGCTGTTTATGCATCGGCACTGATGTTTCTTCGTTATCGTTTTCCATGCGCAGCATAATGCGCTGTGGCGGCTCTTCGCCTGTCAACCACAGTGTAATAAGCAGTTGATCTTTGCTTTGCTTAACAAACGGGGACACCGGCAGGTGCCATGCATTCAACATCATAATTCCCCTGTGATTAAAATATGATCACCTTGCCACAGCCTGATTCAGGATCAATCATCATCTGAAGGATATTTGGGGGGAGGAGGACGGGGGCGGATAACTTTCGGAATAGCCGGATCAGGATGTGTCCTGATCCGGCTGACAAAAGCGGGAATTAGTGGTTTTCAGCCAACTGGCGGTCGTGGCGGCGTTTAAACATCCAGCCAATCAACAGCACAACAATCCACGCGAAACCAACGTACAGAGAGATGCGCGTTTCAGGGTGATAACCAATCAGTCCGATGATAAAGATCAGGAAAATCAGCCCCGCGATAGTCGTTGCCACCCCACCTGGGACTTTAAATTTCAGCGCCTTAACTTCTTCTGGCGGTAGACGGCGACGGAAGGCTATCTGCGACAGTAGGATCATAATCCACACCCACACGGTAGCGAAGGTCGCCAGCGAAGCGATCACCAGGAAGACGTTTTCCGGCATGATGTAGTTCAGATACACCGCAAACAGCAACGCGGTGGTCATTACCAGCACTGTGACCCACGGAATACCACGACGCGACGTTTTGCTGAAGATTTTCGGCGCACTACCCTGCTCTGCCATGCCGTGCAGCATACGGCCTACGCCAAACACGTCGCTGTTAATTGCCGACAGCGAGGCAGTCAGCACAACGAAGTTAAGAATGCTGGCGGCAAAAGTAATGCCCATATGCTGGAACGTCAGCACAAACGGGCTACCGGCAGTGCCGACCTGATTCCACGGATAGATAGACATAATGACGAACAGCGTACCGACATAGAACACCAGAATACGCATCGGCACTGAGTTGATCGCACGCGGAATAGATTTCTCAGGATCTTTTGCTTCACCGGCGGTGATCCCGATAATTTCGATCCCACCGTAGGCAAACATCACCATTTGCAACGACATCACCATGCCTAGCCAGCCGTTACTGAAGAAGCCGCCGTTGCTCCACAGGTTATGGATACCTGTCGGTTGCCCACCGTTGCCAATCCCCCAGATGATGATGCCGAAACCAGCAACGATCATGATGATAATGGTGGCGACTTTAAAGAACGAGAACCAGAACTCCAGCTCGCCAAACACTTTCACGCTCATCAGGTTGATGGCGCAGATAATCAGCACTACGCTCAGCACCCAAATCCAGTGCGGCACCGTCGGAAACCAGACGCCCATATAGATACCGAAAGCGGTCACATCAGCGATGGCGACAATAAGGATTTCAAAGCAGTAGGTCCAGCCGGTAATGTAACCTGCCAGTGGGCCAAGGTTTTCCTGCGCATAACGCGAAAAAGAGCTGGCAGCAGGGTTATGTACCGACATTTCCCCCAGCGCACGCATAATGATATACGCCGCGGCACCACCGATAATATAGGCCAACAACACGCTCGGACCGGCCATTTTGATGGCGTCTGCCGAACCGTAAAACAACCCGGTGCCAATTGCTGAACCCAGTGCCATAAAGCGTATGTGTCGGGTACTTAGCCCACGCTTTAGCTTGTTCTTACTTTCCATCAATTCCTAACCCATCAACACAATAAAAAACCACGGGGCATCGCAGCCCCGTGGTTAAAACAAATTTTCAGTGATTTAGTGAGCGCTGGAGGCCACCTGACGACCTGCCGCGCGATCCCAGATAATGGCCAGAACCACCATCACCACTGTTGGCATTAACCACGCCAGACCTTGTTCGGCCAGCGGTAAACGCTGCGCCCAGGACGGTAAGATATCGCTGAATGCAGATGCTTTGATCCCGTCGAGAATACCAAAAAGCAGACTGATAAACATCGGCGGAGCAATCACACGGGACGAATTATGCCACCATGAGCGTGTAAAACTTAATACAACCAGTGCGATACATGGCGGATAAATGGCAGTCAGCACCGGCACAGAGATCTGAATCAACTGGCTCAAACCGAGGTTAGACACCACCATCGAGAAGCCGCCGAGGATAAATACCAGGGTACGATAAGAGAGCGGTACATACTGGGCGAAGAACTCCGCACAGGCACAGGTCAGGCCAACCGCCGTGACCAGGCAGGCGATGAAGATTAACGCTGCCAGCAGGAAGCTCCCGCCGCCGCCAAAGGTGTGCTGAACGTAAGCATGCAGAATAGCCGCACCGTTTGCGGATTGGTCAACCAACGACGCGCTGTCTGAACCCAGACGGAACAACGCCAGATAAAGCAGAGTTAAACCAACGCCCGCCATCAGGCCAGCCCAGACGGTGTAACGAGTTAGCAGACGCGCTTCAGTAACGCCGCGAGAACGCGCCGCGTTAACAATAACGATACCAAACACCATCGCACCCAGCGTATCCATCGTCAGATAGCCATTAACAAAGCCGTTAGAAAACGCAGCGTTTTGATAAGCCTCAGTCGCGGTGCTAATAGAACCCGCAGGCCAGACAATTGCAGCAACAGACAGAATGACCAGCGCGATAATTTTCAGCGGCGCAAGGAAGTTACCGACGGTATCCAGCAGTTTGCCCGGATAGAGCGAAACCAGAATGACGATAGCGAAATAGACCAGGCTGTAGATAAACAGCGGCAGTGCAGAATCACCCGTCAGCGGCGCAATACCGACTTCAAAGGAGACGGTTGCCGTACGTGGCGTAGCGAACAGCGGCCCCACCGCCAGATAGCAGACGGTTGCCAGTAACACGCCAGCAACTTTACCGATGGGGGTGCTCAGGCTATCAACGCCGCCGCCAACTTTCGCCAGCGCCACTACCGTTAATACCGGCAGACCAACGGCGGTAATGAGAAAGCCAAACGCAGCAGTCCAGACGTGTTCGCCCGCCTGTAAGCCGACCATAGGAGGGAAAATAATGTTACCTGCGCCGACGAACAACGCAAATGTCATAAAGCCCAGAGCGATAATATCGCGCGATCTTAATTGATGGGTCATAAATCATACTGCCTGTGGATGTGGTGTTGTAACGTTAAATTTTTGTGCCAATCCCTGGGGATGATACAGCGGTATTTTTAAACAATTTCAGCGGGAAATACTCCCAACCTGACGCGGCGAAGAATAGTTTTTCGATTTACCGCTTGAATGCAGTCAGTATGACAGCACCTGAAGCGCAATTTAAACGCTTATAACGTTTTAAAGCAAGATGGGATCTAAAAACCAGAGGGATATAACGATAAGAAATCACTAACCAGTATAAAACGCTATTTCAGCGAAAAAGTCATGGCTAATCATGCGAACAAAAAATCACCAACCCTTGTAAGGTTTAGCGCTTATTTTTTGGCTGCAAAGAAAAAAAGCCAGCGTCGGCTGGCTTATGGCAACAAAAAATGACAAAGGCAGATTAATCGTTGTTTTTGGCAATTAAACGTTCCGGCAGAACAAAACTGAAACGCGTACCTTTGCCCACCGTACTGTCAATATTCAGGCGGCTTTCGTGGTGATTCACCGCATGTTTAACAATTGCTAACCCCAGTCCACTACCACCGGTTTGTCGGGAACGCGCTTTATCAACACGATAAAAACGCTCGGTCAGCCGTGGAATATGCTCCGGTGCGATACCCGGCCCATTATCTTCAACACTAAACTCGGCACCGTGCGGCACTCGCTGCCAGCGCACCGTGATATGTGTACCTTCTGGCGTATGATTCACCGCGTTATAGACCAGATTCGAAATCGCACTGCGTAGCTGATCTTCATTGCCAGACACTTTTAGGTCATTATCTATTTCAAAGGTAAATGTCTGTTTGTGCTGACTCAGAGTCTGGGCTTCACGCTCAACGACACGCAGCATCATAGGTACATCAACCTTTTCATTGAGTAACTGTGTTGGCGCAGCTTCAATTTTCGACAACGTCAGCAACTGCTTCACCAGTCCTTCCATTCTCTGGGTTTGCTCGCGCATTGTGTGCAACGCTTTTTCACGTACCGCACCTTCCAGCGGCTGCTCATGCATCATTTCCAGGTAACCCTGCAACACAGTCAATGGCGTGCGTAACTCATGGCTCACGTTGGCAAAAAAGTTGCGCCGAGCCCCTTCCAGTTGATGCATTTGCGTGACATCACGCGCCACCATTAACAGTTGTTTATGCGTATAAGGCATGACGCGAATTTCCAGATGCCGCCCGGTGTTGAGCACCAGATTGAGCGGGCGAGAAAAATCACGCGTTTTCAGATATTGCGTAAATTCCGGATAACGCAGCAGGTTAAGGATGTTCTGCCCGTTATCTTCCGGCCAGCGCAGGCCAAGAGTTTGTTGCGCCAGCCCGTTACACCAGAAGATCCCGCCCTCTTCCGTAGTCAGCACCACCGCATCGGGCAGCGACTCCGCGCCGCTACGAAAGCGTTTGATGAGATTGCCCAGTTCGCGGCGGCGTTTTTTATTACGCAACTGCATCTGGTGTAAGCCATACAGCAGCGGTTCCCAGCTTCCACGCCCGGGTGGCGGCGTCATACTGCGATCCACCCACAGCCACCATGAGAGGCGTAATAAATTCCAGAAATGCCAGATAAGCAGTCCCGTTACCGATGCCAATAAAAACCAGGGCAGATAACCCAAAAAAGCACCCAGGATGAAGGCCGGGAGGCAGCAAAGTAGCAGCTCCAGCACCAGCCTTTTCCACGACAGCCGTTCCAGCACGTAAGATACTCCAGTTATGAACAAACAAGCCTTGCTCTGCGTCCGACGAGCAAGGCGTTAAAAGCGGGTTGAAAAACGATATCCTGTACCGCGCACGGTCTGTACCATGCGGTCATGCCCGCCAGGTTCCAGTGCTTTACGCAGGCGACGAATGTGGACATCAACCGTACGGTCTTCTACATAAACATTGGTTCCCCAGACGTGGTTTAATAGCTGTTCGCGACTGTACACACGCTCGGGGTGAGTCATAAAAAAGTGCAGCAGCTTAAATTCAGTCGGTCCCATCTCCAGCGGTTCTTCGCCCGCCATCACCCGATGAGACGTCGGGTCCAGACTTAGCCCCAGCATCTCGATCACCTCTTCCACCGCCATCGGTGAAATACGGCGCATCACCGCTTTAATACGTGCCACCAGTTCCTTCGGTGAAAACGGCTTGGTGATATAATCATCCGCGCCGGTTTCAAGACCGCGCACACGATCTTCTTCCTCCCCTCTGGCGGTCAACATCACCACCGGTATATCCCGGGTCATCGACTCACGCTTCAGATGTTTGATGAACTGGATACCGGAGCCGCCGGGTAACATCCAGTCGAGGAGAATTAAATCCGGCCAGGGTTCATTCAGTTGGTTCACAGCACTGTCATAATCTTCCGCTTCGACCGGCTGAAAGCCATTTTGCTCGAGCACGAAGCAGACCATTTCGCGAATTGGAGCTTCATCCTCTACGACCAGAATACGTCTCGCCATGATTTGCCCTGTTGTAATAAATAGATTGCGATCATCAATGCGACGTCATTATGCGTCAGATTTATGACAGATTTATGAAAAGAACGTCGCACTCCCCTTCAGGTTATTGATTTCCGTGGCGCAGAAAAAAGCAAATAAGACACCTGATTGGGTATAATCGCGCCTATGCTTTTTCGCCAGGGAATTGTTATGCGCATCCTTCACACCTCAGACTGGCATCTCGGCCAGAACTTCTACAGTAAAAGCCGCGAAGCTGAACACCAGGCCTTTCTTGACTGGCTGCTGGAAACAGCGCAAACCCATCAGGTGGATGCAATTATTGTTGCCGGTGATGTTTTCGATACCGGCTCACCGCCCAGCTACGCCCGCACGTTATATAACCGTTTTGTTGTCAATTTACAGCAAACAGGCTGTCATCTGGTGGTACTGGCAGGAAACCATGACTCAGTAGCCACGCTGAATGAATCGCGCGATATCATGGCGTTTCTCAATACCACCGTGGTCGCCAGCGCCGGACATGCGCCGCAAATATTGCCTCGTCGCGACGGAACGCCTGGCGCGGTACTGTGCCCCATCCCTTTTTTACGCCCGCGTGACATTATTACCAGCCAGGCGGGACTTAACGGTATTGAAAAACAGCAGCATTTACTGGCAGCAATCACCGATTATTACCAACAACATTATGCAGATGCCTGCAAACTGCGCGGCGATCAACCTCTGCCCATCATCGCAACGGGGCATTTAACGACCGTTGGCGCGAGTAAAAGTGACGCCGTGCGTGACATTTATATTGGCACGCTGGACGCGTTTCCGGCACAAAACTTTCCGCCGGTCGACTACATCGCGCTCGGGCATATTCACCGCGCGCAGATCATTGGCGGCATGGAACATGTCCGCTATTGCGGCTCTCCCATCCCACTGAGTTTTGATGAATGCGGCAAGAGTAAATATGTCCATCTGGTGACATTTTCAAATGGCAAATTAGAGAGCGTGGAAAACCTGAGCGTACCGGTAACGCAACCGATGGCAGTGCTGAAAGGCGATTTGGCATCGATTACCGCGCAACTTGAACAATGGCGTAATGTGCCACAGGAGCCGCCTGTCTGGCTGGATATTGAAATCACTACCGATGAGTATCTGCATGATATTCAGCGCAAAATCCAGGCATTAACCGAATCACTGCCTGTCGAAGTATTACTGGTGCGTCGCAGTCGGGAGCAGCGCGAGCGTGTGTTAGCCAGCCAACAGCGTGAAACACTCAGCGAACTTAGCGTCGAAGACGTTTTTAATCGTCGTCTGGCACTGGAAGAACTGGATGAATCGCAGCATCAACGCCTGCAACATCTTTTCGCCACGACGTTGCAGACCCTCGCCGGAGAACACGAAGCATGAAAATTCTCAGCCTGCGCCTGAAAAACCTGAACTCATTAAAAGGCGAATGGAAGATTGATTTCACCCGCGAACCGTTCGCCAGCAACGGTCTGTTTGCCATTACCGGCCCAACCGGCGCGGGTAAAACCACGCTGCTCGATGCCATTTGTCTGGCGCTGTATCACGAAACGCCGCGCCTCTCCAACGTTTCGCAATCGCAAAATGACCTGATGACCCGCGATACTGCCGAATGTCTGGCGGAAGTGGAGTTTGAAGTGAAAGGCGAGGCCTACCGCGCATTCTGGAGCCAGAACCGGGCGCGTAACCAGCCGGACGGTAATTTGCAGGTGCCACGCGTAGAGCTGGCGCGCTGCACAGACGGTAAAATCCTCGCTGATAAAGTGAAAGATAAGCTGGAAATGACGGCGACGTTAACCGGGCTGGATTACGGACGTTTCACCCGTTCGATGCTGCTTTCGCAGGGGCAATTTGCTGCCTTCCTCAATGCTAAACCGAAAGAACGCGCAGAATTGCTGGAGGAGTTAACCGGCACCGAAATTTACGGGCAAATCTCCGCGATGGTCTTTGAACAGCACAAATCGGCCCGCACTGAGCTGGAGAAACTGCAAGCGCAGGCCAGCGGCGTCGCGTTATTAGCGCCTGAACAGGTGCAATCATTAACAGAAAGTTTGCAGGTACTCACTGACGAAGAAAAGCTGTTACTCGCCGCACAGCAGCAAGAGCAACAATCGCTTAACTGGTTAACACGTCTGGATGAATTACAGCAGGAGGCCAGCCGTCGTCAGCAGGCTCTGCAACTGGCGTTGACCGAAGAAGAAAAAGCGCAACCTCAACTGGCGGCGCTTAGTCTGGCACAACCCGCACGAAATCTCCGTCCGCACTGGGAACGTATTGCAGAACACTCTACGGCGCTGGCGCATACTCGCCAACAGATTGAAGAAGTAAATACTCGCTTACAGAGCACAATGGTGTTTCGCGCGAGCATTCGTCACCAGGCGGCGAAGCAGTCGGCTGAATTACAGCACCATCAACAAACCCTGAATGCGTGGTTACAGGAACACGACCGCTTCCGTCTGTGGAACAACGAGCTGGCGGGTTGGCGTGCGCAGTTCTCCCAACAGGCCAGTGAACGCGGGCATCTGCGACAGTGGCAACAGCAATTAACCCATGCCCGGCAAAAACTTAATGCCCTTCCGGCTATCTCTTTAGCTTTAACCGGCGATGAAGTTGCTGTCGCACAAGCGCAACATGCTGAACAACGCCCGCTACGTCAGCGCCTGATTGCACTGCATGGGCAAATTGCTCCCCAGCAAAAACGGCTGGCGCAGTTACAAGCCACTATCCAGAGCGTCACGCAGGAACAGACGCAACGTAACGCCGCACTGACCGAAATGCGCCAGCGTTATAAGGAAAAAACGCAACAGCTTGCCGACGTCAAAACCATTTGCGAGCAGGAAGAGCGCATCAAAACGCTGGAAGCACAGCGCGCACAGTTACAAGCAGGTCAACCTTGTCCACTTTGTGGTTCCACCAGCCACCCGGCGGTAGAGGCGTATCAGGCACTGGAACCTGGCGTTAATCAGGCCCGATTACTGACGCTGGAAAACGAAGTGAAAAAGCTCGGTGAAGAAGGCGCGGCATTACGTGGACAACTGGACGCATTAACCAGGCAGCTTCAGCGGGATGAAAACGAAGCACAAAGCCTCCGGCAAGATGAGCAAGCACTTACTCAGGAATGGCAGACACTCACTGCCAGCCTCAGTATCACCTTGCAGCCGCAGGACGATATTCAACCGTGGCTTACCGCCCAGGAAGAGCATGAAAAGCAACTGCAATTACTCAATCAGCGTCAAGAATTGCAGGCGCAAATTGCCGCGCATAATCAGCAAATTATCCAGTATCAACAGCAAATTGAACAACGCCATCAGCAACTCTCTACGGCATTAGCGGATTACGCGCTGGCATTGCCGAAGGAAGATGAAGAAGAGAGCTGGTTATTGGCACGTCAGCAAGAAGCGCAGATCTGGCAACAGCGCCAGAACGAATTAAGCGGGCTGCAAAACCGCATCCAGCAACTGACGCCGATTCTGGAAACGCTGCCGCAAAGTGATGAACTTCCGCACAGCGAAGAAACGGTGACGCTGGAAAACTGGCGGCAAATTCACGAGCAATGCCTCGCGTTACAAAGCCAGCAACAGACGTTGCAGCAACAGGAAGTTCTGGCGGCGCAAAGTCTGCAAAATGTCCAGGCACAGTTTGACGCTGCCCTACAGGCCAGCATTTTTGCCGATCAGCAAGCGTTTCTTGCGGCACTGATGGATGAACAAACACTAGCGCAACTGGAACAGCTCAAGCAGAATCTGGAAAACCAGCGCCGTCAGGCACAAACGCTGGCAACTCAGGCGGCAGAAGCTCTGGCACAGCATCAGCAACACCAGCCTGACGGGTTGGATCTCACTTTGACAGCGGAACAGATTCAGCAAGAGTTAGCACAAACTAACCAAAAACTGCGTGAAAATACCACCCATCAGGGCGAGATTCGCCAGCAACTGAAACAGGATGCAGACAACCGTCAGCAACAACAAACCTTAATGCAGCAAATTACTCAAACGACACAGCAGGTTGAGGACTGGGGTTATCTTAATTCGCTGATTGGCTCCAAAGAGGGTGACAAATTCCGTAAATTCGCCCAGGGGCTGACGCTGGATAATCTGGTCCATCTCGCTAATCAGCAACTGACCCGTCTGCACGGGCGCTATCTGTTACAGCGCAAAGCCAGCGAGGCGCTGGAAGTCGAGGTTGTCGATACCTGGCAGGCCGACGCGGTGCGCGATACCCGCACCCTTTCCGGCGGCGAAAGTTTCCTCGTCAGTCTGGCGCTGGCGCTGGCGCTTTCGGATCTGGTCAGCCATAAAACGCGTATTGACTCACTTTTCCTTGATGAAGGTTTCGGCACGCTGGATAGCGAAACGCTGGATACCGCCCTTGATGCACTGGATGCCCTGAACGCCAGCGGTAAAACTATCGGCGTAATTAGCCACGTTGAAGCGATGAAAGAGCGTATTCCTGTGCAAATCAAAGTGAAGAAGATCAACGGTCTGGGCTACAGCAAACTGGACAGCGCGTTTGCAGTGAAATAACTATTCAGCAGGATAATGAATACAGAGGGGCGAATTATCTCTTGGCCTGATTGGTCGTTATCCTGCAAGCTATCACTTTATTGGCTACGGTGATTCGTAGCCGTCCTGTTGGTTGTGATGGTGGTATGAATAAAGTTATTTTATCTTTGGCTCTCGGCACGTTTGGTCTGGGGATGGCCGAATTTGGCATTATGGGCGTGCTCACGGAGCTGGCGCATAATGTGGGGATTTCTATTCCTGCCGCCGGGCATATGATTTCGTATTATGCGCTGGGCGTGGTGGTCGGCGCGCCGATAATCGCCCTCTTCTCCAACCGCTACTCGCTCAAACATATCTTGTTGTTTCTGGTGACGTTGTGCGTCATTGGCAACGCCATGTTTACGTTATCTTCGTCTTACCTGATGCTCGCCATTGGCCGACTGGTTTCCGGCTTTCCGCATGGCGCATTTTTTGGTGTCGGAGCGATTGTATTATCGAAAATTATCAAACCCGGTAAAGTCACCGCCGCCGTGGCGGGTATGGTTTCCGGGATGACGGTCGCCAATCTGCTGGGTATTCCGCTGGGAACGTATTTAAGCCAGGAATTTAGCTGGCGTTACACCTTTTTATTAATCTCTGTTTTTAATATTGCAGTGATGGCATCGGTCTATTTTTGGGTGCCAGATATTCGCGACGAGGCGAAAGGAAACCTGCGCGAACAGTTTCATTTTTTGCGAAGCCCCGCGCCGTGGCTAATTTTTGCCGCCACCATGTTTGGTAACGCGGGGGTATTCGCCTGGTTCAGTTACGTAAAACCTTACATGATGTTTATTTCCGGTTTTTCGGAAACGGCGATGACCTTCATTATGATGCTGGTCGGGCTGGGGATGGTACTGGGGAATGTGCTAAGTGGCCGGATTTCAGGACGTTACTCTCCGCTGCGCATTGCGGCAGTGACTGACTTCATTATTGTGCTTGCATTGCTGATGCTCTTTTTCTTCGGCGGTATGAAAACAACGTCGCTGGTTTTTGCTTTTATTTGTTGTGCGGGATTATTTGCCCTCTCTGCACCGCTGCAAATTCTGCTACTGCAAAATGCCAAAGGTGGAGAGTTATTAGGTGCTGCAGGTGGGCAAATAGCGTTTAACCTCGGTAGCGCAGTTGGCGCATATTGCGGTGGTATGATGCTGACGCTGGGGCTGGCATATAATTACGTGGCGCTGCCCGCCGCCTTGCTTTCGTTTGCTGCGATGTCGTCGTTGCTGCTGTATGGTCGCTATAAGCGCCAGCAAGCGGCGGATAATCCGGTGCTGGCGAAACCATTGGGGTAGGTCGCGGTCACGGTGAACGTTGCTTGTTGCCGGATGCGGCGTACAGATATGCTCATTTTGTAGGCCTGATAAGACGCGGCAAGCGTCACATCAGGCATCGGAGTACGATGTCGGATGCGGCGCGAGCGCCTTATCCGACCTGAGCATCAGGCATGATGCACCAATGGCCTAACTGTTTTTACTCTTGCGGCCATAACCACGCGGCACCGCGTACGCCGCTCGAATCACCATGCTTCGCCTTACGTACCGGCGTTTCACATTCTCCACCGAAGACAAATTGTTTAATCAACGGCGGAACCGTTTGATATAAACGGTCAACATTGCTCATTCCACCGCCCAGCACAATCACATCCGGATCGAGAATATTCACCACATGTGCCAGCGATTTTGCCAGTCGTAGCTCGTAACGACGCAATGCCAGCTCTGCAACGGGATCTTTCTCTTCAACAAGACAAACAATTTCGCGGCCTTTCAGCGCATTTCCACTTAAACGATGATAATCCGTGGCAAATCCAGTGCCAGAAATAAAGGTTTCAATACAACCTTGTTTACCGCAATAACAAGGGACTTCCTCGCGATAACGCAGTTCATCTTCGTCCATCCACGGTAGCGGATTATGTCCCCACTCGCCTGCCGTGCCATTGCCGCCGATATGCGCCCGACCATTGAAGGCTACCCCCGCGCCGCACCCCGTGCCGATAATCACGGCAAAGACCGTTTGCGCTCCTGCTGCCGCACCATCTACCGCTTCTGAAACCGCCAGGCAGTTAGCGTCATTGGCCAGACGGACTTCCCGCTGCAGTCGCGCACTTAAGTCTTTATCGAATGGCTGACCGTTAAGCCAGGTTGAATTGGCATTTTTCACCACGCCGGTGTAGGGCGAAATCGAGCCTGGAATGCCCATGCCTACCGTTCCGCGCTGCCCTGTCGCCTGCTCCGCCATCTCTACCAACGTGGCGATCGTTTCAATGGTCTGCTGGTAATCATCGCGCGGCGTGGGCAGACGATGACGGTACAACTGCTCCCCGGCCTCGCCCAGTGCAATCACTTCAGTTTTAGTGCCGCCTAAATCGATACCTATACGCACAGAATTCTCCTTATTTTTTTCAATATCAATAGCGTAGAGACGGACACCCGGATTGACAATGCAAGGCCGCCGACAATTCGTTATTATGCCCGCTAAATTTAACGACAAGGCCGTGGAAATTATCATGCTGTGGTTCAAAAATTTAATGGTTTACCGTCTTAGCCGCGAAATTTCGCTGCGTGCGGAAGAGATGGAAAAACAGCTAGCCTCGATGGCATTTACCCCATGCGGCAGCCAGGACATGGCGAAGATGGGCTGGGTTCCTCCGATGGGATCGCACAGCGATGCATTAACGCACGTTGCCAATGGTCAAATTGTTATCTGTGCGCGTAAAGAAGAAAAAATTCTCCCGTCTCCGGTCATTAAACAGGCGCTGGAAGCGAAAATCGCCAAACTGGAGGCGGAACAGGCGCGTAAGCTGAAGAAGACCGAAAAAGATTCCCTGAAAGATGAGGTGCTGCACTCTCTGCTGCCGCGCGCATTCAGCCGCTTTAACCAAACTATGATGTGGATCGACACGGTTAATGGTTTGATCATGGTGGACTGCGCCAGCGCCAAAAAAGCGGAAGATACGCTGGCGCTGCTGCGTAAAAGTCTGGGGTCGTTACCGGTTGTGCCGTTGAGCATGGAAAACCCGATTGAACTGACGTTGACCGAATGGGTACGCTCCGGTAGCACGGCACAGGGATTCCAGTTGCTTGATGAAGCCGAGCTGAAATCGCTGCTGGAAGATGGCGGCGTGATCCGTGCGAAAAAACAGGATCTGACCTGCGAAGAGATCACCAATCATATTGAAGCCGGAAAAGTGGTGACTAAACTGGCGCTCGACTGGCAGCAGCGCGTTCAGTTTGTGATGTGTGACGATGGTTCGCTTAAGCGCCTGAAGTTCTGCGACGAACTGCGAGATCAAAACGAAGACATCGACCGTGAAGATTACGCCCAGCGTTTTGATGCCGATTTCATCCTGATGACCGGCGAACTGGCAGCATTAATTCAAAACCTGATCGAAGGATTAGGTGGCGAAGCACAACGTTAATTGCTGATTTTTCTTCAACGCCAGATAAGACGCCTACGCGTCTTATCTGGCATGTGACGCCATACCAGGCATTAATATAATCATTCGCTACATCGAGCAATGATTTTTATAACATGGCAAACCGGAGCTTCCACTATTTTAATTGCGCATCAGGTAGCGGTAGCAATGAATTAGAGATTGAACGTCATGGCCAGCAATACAAGCACCTAACCCTTTGATTTAAATGTTAACGTTCAATAAAGCCAATTGATTTGAATATATCAAAAATATAAAAATCAGCAGCCTTTGAAATTTTTAATTATAAAAACAAATTACTTTTCAGAAAAATGCCCTCCCAATCAACGGGAAGGCGAGATATTACAGATAGCGGCACAAATAAGAGGTCGGTTCAGCAACTTGCAAATGGAATTCACTGTGGCCGGGAACATTGAATACGGAACCGGCTTCATACACTTGCCAGTCGGTCGCATCAGGCAGCAACACATTCAGCGCCCCGCTGATTACCGTCATCTCTTCAGGTTCAGCGGTGCTGAAGGTGTATTCGCCTTCAACCATGACACCAACGCTGGCGCGACCAGTGCTGCTGCTGGAAAAGCCGATCGATTTCACTTTGCCGGAAAAGTATTCGTTACTTTGAAGCATAAACTGGCCCTGTCTGGTAGTTAAACATCCACTTCACTATAGGGGTCAGAGGCGCTGACTGTCACGCAAAATTAAACCAGTAATTCTGCAGCCAGCCTTGCAATCAATACGTTAGAGAGCAAAACAGGAACATCGAGCTGTTTTTGCAGTAAATCGCGGTGACGTTGGTTAAATCCCAAACAATCCAGCATGATGACATCTGCGCCGTTTTCCAGTAATTCTTTCCCGGCATCGATGATTTTCTGTTCAGAATCGTGAATGGGATTTCCCAGAGAAAGCAAGGGGGGTTTTTGCAGGATTTGCCATTTTTGCGCCTGAACGTGCAACAGTTCTTCTACCGGTACAATAACACCGACCTGATGACCTTCGACAATGGAGGAAACCAGCGGTGGTAATATACGTAACGGTTCGAGAAAGATTGTATTACGCGCCGTCATACAGCTAATGTTTGCCGTACTCATCAGCAAAATGACGTCGTACCCCTGATTATCAAGCACTTCAACCACGCTTTGCAGATCGCGCTCCACTTTACGACGCGAAATGTGGGCCAGTTGATTATCATTTAATAAAGTGAGAATCGTTTCTTCACCTGCTTCTGGCGCATACTCCGCCATCACTTCTTCGCGGCTTAACTTCCCCAGCAGGCTATGATGGGAAATGTTATTTTCGTCAATGTACTCAGTCAGGAGCGGCAAAACTTCCTGCATAGGTACAATGCCGATGGTCAGGATCGCCAACGACGCACTCATTGTTTTTCCACCTTACTTTTATTTCGTCGTTAATTACCGGGCAAATGCTAAGCACCACTGCTGACACTTACCTGTGCTACAAATGACAAAAAGCGTAGCAGCAGACGCATCCGGCATAATGTAAAGATTCCAAATGATTCCAGTAATGGATTGTTATTGTTTAATATTCTAATTATTAGGAAAACATGGATTGCGAAAAATGTGACGCAAGTCCGTTGTGGTAGCACTCAGAGTCCTTTCCGAGCAGTCTGATACGGTCACTCTTTGTCAGGATCCTCATAGCGTTTTTTCGCATCCATCGCTTCCAAAGCTGTCGGATGTTCGCTGATTAAAGAGTCAGGTTTGGGATGATCGGCTCTAAGCTGATACCAGGTTACGGTCTGCCCTGGTTTTCCTTTTTCAATCGTCACAACATATGCTTCACGAGGATAAGGTGGTTTCGTTGGCATCGTTCTTCCTTATTTCACAGGATGAACGTTAAGTATAGGCACTCGGGAATCAACAATTGATCGTCTGTGCCAGGGCGCAACGAATTTCAGAAATCACCTGGCTGGGTTCGTTGTTAGCGTTAATGATAATATGCGCAACTTCGCGATATAACACATCGCGTTCTTCCAGCACTTCCTGAACTTCTTCACTTAGCGGTTTTCCGGTTAAGGCTGGTCGCAAATCCTCTTCGGGTGCAGCTTGCAGGCGATTAACCAGTACCGCTACTGGCGCACACAAATAAACCACAATCCCGTTATTGCGCATGTAGTGACGATTAAATTCCGTCAGAATAATGCCGCCACCCGTGGCAATAACAGTGGATGGCGCAGTCACCGCTTCCAGTGCTGCGGTTTCTCTGGCGCGAAATCCGCCCCACTCTTCCCTTTCGACGATCTCTGCGACCGTCATATTGAGTTGTGATTGCAGCCATTGATCGGTATCGACAAACCGATAGTTGAGCGAATCGGCAAGGGCCATTCCGACCGTTGTTTTACCACAGCCCCGAGGCCCGATCAGAAAAAGAGGTTGTGTCATCGTGGGTTTTCCCCAAAAGGCCGCAATGCGGCGAAAGCCGGTTTCGTGAGAATAGCGATCATACCATTAAACTAGTACAATTTCGATTGTAAAGAAATAATTCCACTTAAGGTAAAAATTTCAATCTACACCTTACTATACCAAGAAATTAGCGAGAAAGAAGTGTAAATAATAAATTACATTTATGCGCGACTACGTTGCACTTCCAGCCACCACTTTTCCAGCTCAGCGGCAAAGGCCTGGCGGTCACGTTGTGAAAGGCTATCTGGCCCCCCGGTTTGAATACCACTGGCGCGTAAGGTGTCCATAAAATCGCGCATTGTCAGGCGTTCGCGAATGGTCGCCGTCGTGTAACGTTCGCCACGTGGATTAAGTGCCGCAGCCCCCTTCTCGATGACTTCAGAAGCCAAAGGAATATCAGCAGTGATCACCAGATCGCCAGGCTCACACTGACGTACAATTTCATTATCGGCAACATCGAAGCCTGCCGCGACGCGTAGCGTGCGAATAAACCGCGATGGCGGCACGCGTAAACTCTGATTTGCCACCAGCACCAACGGCACCTGCATACGTTCTGCTGCGCGATACAGAATCTCTTTAATTACATTGGGACACGCATCGGCATCCACCCATATCGTCATAAGCCCCTCCTTTGTTGGGTCATCCTCTATTGTGTCGCGCTTTTGCCTTCCGGCATAGTTCTGTTTATGCTTCTGACCAGGCGCTTTCCAAAACAATGAATTTCACGGCAGGAGTGAGGCAATGGAAAAGAAAATCGGTTTTATTGGCTGCGGCAATATGGGAAAAGCCATTCTCGGCGGTCTGATTGCCAGTGGTCAGGTTCTTCCAGGGCAAATCTGGGTCTATACCCCCTCCCCGGATAAAGTCGCCGCTTTGCATGATCAGTTTGGCATCAACGCCGCAGAATCGGCGCAGGAAGTGGCACAAATCACCGACATCGTTTTTGCCGCTGTTAAACCTGGCATTATGATCAAAGTGCTTAGTGAAATCACTTCCAGCCTGAATAAAGACTCGCTGGTGGTTTCTATTGCTGCGGGCGTCACACTCGACCAACTTGCCCGGGCACTGGGCCATGACCGGAAAATTATCCGCGCCATGCCGAACACTCCCGCGCTGGTCAATGCCGGGATGACCTCCGTGACGCCAAACGCACTGGTCACGCCAGAGGATACCGCCGATGTGCTGAATATTTTCCGCTGTTTTGGCGAGGCGGAGGTGATTGCCGAGCCGATGATCCACCCGGTGGTCGGCGTGAGCGGTTCTTCACCTGCCTATGTTTTTATGTTTATCGAAGCGATGGCCGACGCCGCCGTACTAGGTGGGATGCCACGCGCGCAGGCGTATAAATTTGCCGCCCAGGCGGTAATGGGATCTGCAAAAATGGTGCTGGAAACCGGAGAACATCCGGGCGTATTGAAAGATATGGTCTGCTCACCAGGAGGCACCACCATTGAAGCAGTACGCGTGCTGGAAGAGAAAGGTTTCCGTGCCGCAGTGATCGAAGCGATGACGAAGTGTATGGAAAAATCAGAAAAACTTAGCAAATCCTGATGAACCACTCCGGACGTCAGGCCGCCACTTCGGTGCGGTTACGTCCGGCTTTCTTTGCTTTATAGAGTGCCATATCGGCCGATTTCAGCCACTCGCGATAGTGACTCATTTGCGGACTCAGCGGCGCGACACCAACACTTATCCGCAACATCACCTGCGGCGTACTTGGTAAGCGTAATGTATTTAGCCCATCATGTACGCGTAACATGGCGGTAATGGCGTTTTCTGCTGGCGTACCAGACATAATCACCGCAAATTCATCGCCCCCAAAACGACCAATCACATCACTGCCGCGCAGAGTGATTTGTAACTGTCGGGTCAGTGCCACAATCGCTTCATCACCCACATCGTGGCCCCAGGTGTCGTTGATGCTTTTGAAATGGTCGATATCGATGATTAATAACGTCGCATCGCGGTTATGCCGCCGACAATTATCAAACTCATTACGCAGCATAATTTCCCAGTGACGCCTGTTATAAACCCCCGTCATGCCATCACGAGTGCTCATTACCTGCAATCTGCGTTTATGTTCTGCAAGTTTTGTTGCCGTCTGGTAGCTGACCCAGCCAAACAGCAGAGGATAAATAACGATAATGGGAAGGGAAAGCCACCACTCCAGCGGTGCACTATTTAGCGACACCGTGATACCCGTTAGTTCAAGCGTGACAAGGCAGGAAACTACCATTAACACCAGACCAGCGACAAACAGACGAGGGCCACCAGCCCCCATCAAATTCAGACACATAATCATTAACATCGCGATCGAAGGCAGCACGTTTACGCCCATCACGCCTACCCACATCCCCGCTAATACTGCATCAGTTTTTAAGTTGTAAATTTCCCGGCTAAGTGGATCAATGGCCCTGCTCGCTAACTGCCAGGCTAAATGCGGCCAGACAAAAGCCCAGCCGACCAACACCAGCCACCACCACCCCGGCGGCGGGTGCGAAACCAGCGTTGATGCAATCGGTAAGAACATCCCAGCCAGTCCAACCATACGGGGCAACCTGACGCGACGGGCAAAGCGCAGCCCGGAACGCTGATGTTCGTTTTGAGGAGTTAATGGTGGTTCCTCCCCGTGCGCCGCCGCTTTTTTGAAAAAGTTTTCATCATTCATTATTTTTGGGAACATTTAGAAACAATTTGCCCAAATTATAGAGACGGGATTAAGAGCGGGAGTATGATATTTCGGGTGAGCCATTTTCTTAGCTCACCCGTTAGCACTATCAGGTATTACGCGGCGTTCTTGAGGCAGGTGCTCATAAACTTATTGCGATCATCACCTTTCAGAGATTGCTGCGTCGCCTGACCATTGCATTCGCGCATCTTCTGCTGTTGCGGCGTCAAACTCTTCTCGCCGGGCGCAGACTTACTGTTCTTCAGGCAATCACTCATGTACGTCTTACGGGCATCCCCTTTCAACGCCTGCGCCGTGGCCTGTTGATTACAGGAAGTCATACGCTGTTGTTGCGGGGTTAACGTCCTCTCGGCAGCGCCGACTGTGGTTAAAAAAACTAAACCGAATAGCAGGGTAACCAGTAATGTTATTTTCATAGCACCATCCCTCTTAACATTTTAACCAGGAGCGTTTGCGCCCGTGATCTGCCTTTAAGTCTGGTTGCTAACAGCAAAAAAACCACCCGACGACACAAATTCATCGTCGGGTGCGGTTTAATTACAGGCCCAATGCGGCTTTCATGGTGTAGAAGAGATCGGTCTGATCGGTCAGGCCAACGACGTTTGCAGCGTGCGGGCCATAAGCAGCAATACGCAACTGGCTGCCAGTATGCTCTTGCGAATCCTCTTCAGAGTTACCGTAGCTCATCACCATTACTGCGCCATCTTTGGTATTTAACGCCTGAGTCAGACCCGGTGCTTTGGTATCCGGCGGGACAATTTGGCTGGCGTGAGCATGGTCAGCCGTTACCACTACCAGGGTGTTACCATCTTTTTTGGCAAATTCCAGCGCCCGTTGTACAGCTTCATCAAGGTCAACCGTCTCACCAATTTGCCCACAAGGATTCGCGGCGTGATCCTGTTTGTCGATCGATGCACCTTCGACTTGCAGGAAGAAGCCTTTTTCATTTTTACTTAATAACTCAATGGCCTTGTCGGTCATCTGCGCTAACGTCGGTATGCTGTCATTACGCTGCGGATTCGGAGTACAAGTTACCGCAGGCTTATCGATATTGCCGTGATAAGACGCCTTTGGACCTTTCCAGCGTACCGGCATATTGCCATCGGAAAATAATCCGAGCAGTGGTTTATCCTGATCTGCCTCCGTCACCGCTTCTAACGAGGCTGTATCAGTTACTAACTGATAACCACGCGCCTGTGCTTGTTCACGCAGCGTTTTTCCCTGCCATTCACCGGCGGTTGCTGTTTCTGCAAACGTTTTTGCACCGCCGCCAAGCGTTACATCGGCACGAGCGTTAAGCAGTTGTTCAGTGATGGAGCCTTTACCGCCTTTTTCCAGCGCATTACTCGGGCATTTTTCACTGGTAACGCTCGGTCCGTAGCATTTGCGCGACGTCACATGCGCCACCAGCGCGGCAGGTGTGGCATCCTGCAATTCAGCCGTTGAAACGTTGCCAGTGGCCAGGCCTGCGGCTTTTGCCATCTCCAGTATCGTTGGATGATCTTTTTCATGAATATCGACGCCCAGCGCGCCGTTATAGGTTTTGACGCCAGTTGACCAGGCGGTTGCTGACGCAGCGGAGTCGGTTACGTAGTCCGGTTTACCGGTTCTTTTATCCAGAGAATAGTGAGTGTATTGCCCGGTAAGCGGTAACGCATCGATTCCTTTAAAAAAACCGCCCGCACCTTCGGCATAATTTCGTGCGGCAGTAATTTCCGAATCCCCCATCCCATCGCCAATCAGTAATATAATATTTTTTACCGGCTTATCGCTAAGTGAATCACGCAAGGCGGCGGTCTGATCGCCTGTTAAACGGCGGGCACCGCCGGGCGTAGTAATATCTCCCTGTGCAGCCCGGTTTTCCAGAATGGATGTCTGCGGCGTCTGGGCGTTTGTTACAGGGGTAAACAATAACGGTAAGAGAGCCAGTGCAATAGTGCTTTGTTTCACTTTATTTTCTCCATGTACAAATACAGTAAAAAATAAAAACAAAGCGACTATAAGTCTCTGGCGTGACAGCTTTATGACAATCGTTGAAAAGGCTTAATTTTTTACTGACGAGGATGCCTCAATAACTTCTTTACGTAATCGCGCAGCAGCTCCGTGTCGTCATCAGGAATGCTGGCATCGGGCTTTACCGCATACAACGCCCCCTCAACCTGATCAATCAACCGCTGTTGGTCTTTTTGCGCCATATTGCGAAGCATCGCGGTGACAATAATCTCCAGTGCCTCAACCTGCGCGCACAGTTCCTTCGACTCTTCTTCTTTTTGGGCAAGCTTAAATAACAACTCAGCAATGAGATTTTTCATGTCTGTATTTCCTTATCCAAAGTATGGAGAAGTTAACATTATGCTTCATAACTGCATAGGGGCTGGAAGTAGTATTTTTATGACGAAGGAAATACTTTGCACAAATATTTCCACATATTTATCAGCGAAACGTTTCTCTTATTTAAATAATTACCTTACAAATAAAACAGCTATTCAATTATAAATCATTAATATAATAAAAAGTTATGAAATATATTTAGTTCGTTAACTTATTATTAAGTTATTCACAAGCCGAGTCATGGTTAATGCCAGCAACAAATTAGCTTCCCGTTCATCATTTTTGTGATCTGTAGCACATAATTTAATCGATGATATTTCACAGTCAGTACGCTGAGCGCTTTGTGACCAGAAGATTGCAACATTCTGTCAGAAGGCCGCGAATCAACCGTTTTGTCGTGGTAATGTATGTTCTTTATGTTCGACGGGATAGGTTTTTAAGATGGAAAAACTGCGGGTAGGTATCGTTTTTGGTGGAAAATCAGCGGAACATGAAGTGTCTCTGCAATCGGCAAAAAACATTGTCGATGCCATTGATAAAAGTCGTTTCGACGTTGTGCTGCTGGGCATTGATAAACAAGGGCAATGGCACGTCAGCGATGCCAGTAATTATCTGCTAAACGCAGACGATCCTGCCCATATCGCGTTGCGCCCTTCGGCTACCAGCCTCGCGCAGGTGCCGGGTAGACATGAGCATCAACTTATTGATGCACAGAACGGCCAACCATTGCCGACGGTAGATGTCATTTTCCCGATTGTCCACGGTACGCTGGGTGAAGATGGCTCCCTGCAGGGGATGCTGCGGGTCGCTAATTTACCGTTTGTCGGTTCCGATGTGCTGGCCTCTGCCGCCTGTATGGATAAAGACGTCACCAAACGTCTGCTGCGTGATGCCGGGTTGAACATTGCGCCATTTATTACCCTGACACGCGCCAATCGTCACAAAATCAGTTTTGCCGAAGTGGAGTCTAAACTGGGTTTACCGCTGTTCGTTAAACCCGCTAACCAGGGCTCTTCTGTTGGCGTCAGCAAAGTGACTAACGAAGAACAGTACATGATTGCCGTCGATCTGGCGTTCGAGTTCGATCACAAAGTAATCGTTGAACAAGGGATCAAAGGGCGTGAGATCGAATGCGCGGTTCTGGGCAACGACAATCCGCAAGCCAGCACCTGTGGCGAGATCGTCCTGACCAGCGATTTCTACGCCTACGACACCAAATACATTGACGAAGATGGTGCGAAAGTGGTGGTTCCGGCAGCCATTGCGCCAGACATCAACGATAAGATCCGGGCGATTGCCATTCAGGCTTATCAGGCGCTGGGCTGTGCTGGCATGGCGCGTGTAGACGTCTTCTTAACGCCGGAAAACGAGGTGGTGATCAACGAGATCAACACGCTGCCGGGCTTCACTAATATCAGCATGTATCCTAAGTTGTGGCAAGCCAGCGGTCTGGGCTACACCGACCTGATCACGCGTTTGATTGAACTGGCACTGGAACGTCACGCTGCGGATAACGCGTTGAAAACCACAATGTAATTTTCAATCGCCCGGTAATATTTTTATTGGGCGTTTAAGACTGGTGACAAGCGTAAGATTGCCTGATGCGCTACGCTTATCAGGCCTACCAGACAATTTCAATATATTGATTTTGCAAGATTTTGTAGACAGGCTAAAGCGTTAATGCCGCATCCGGCATGAACAGCGAGTACTTTGCCATCCCCTGAACGCCCAATCATATGTTATTGGGCGTTTTCAGTTTCGTCATCGCGACGACGAATAATCAGCCCCGCCAGCCAGAAACTAATTACCCACGTCACCAGACCGACTGCATATGTCTGCCAACCTTTTGCTTCAAATCCCAGCAAACCCACCACACCGTTAAGAATGAAAATGAGACCAATGGCGAACGCATAGTAGTGCCAGTCGCGGCGGATTTTTACAGGCAGATTCATGGCAGCTCCGATAATGAAAAACAGCATCCTCGCATATTCTGTAACATCCGTCTGTAGCGTAGACAGCATTTCCAGTATCGTTAAAAAATTTAGCTTAAAGTTACCATTTTGTGACTCACGACGAATATTCACGCTTCGGGAATATTCCCACCATCAATTTACCATGATTCTGATATTGACAATCTCAATGACCTGTCAGACTTGCCATAGCCGCTGGTATCACACCAGAAGAGAAGCAAATGACTTCCGGAGGTTTTTATGGCTGATTTCACCCTATCAAAATCGCTGTTTAACGGAAAATATCGCAACACCTCTTCAACGCCTGGCAACATTGCCTATGCGCTGTTTGTACTGTTTTGCTTTTGGATTGGGGCGCAATTACTGAATCTGTTGGTGCATGCGCCTGGCGTCTATGAGCGTTTAATGCAGGTTCAGGATACAGGCCGCCCACGAGTGGAAATCGGCTTAGGTGTCGGCACCATTTTTGGGCTAATCCCATTTTTGGTTGGTTGCTTCATTTTTGCCGTGGTTGCTTTATGGCTGCACTGGCGACATCGTCGCCAGTAAGATTTGCTGTGCCAGATGCGGCGTAAACGCCTTATCTGGCCTACGATTCCCCATTGATCACGGTTTCATACAACGCGCCCGTCGCTCATCAACGCGCTTCGCAAACCATGCTGTTGTAAGGTTACGAGTGATTTTCGGGCTTTCCAGTTGGATACCGGGCAACATTTCACGTGGTAGCGATTTACCCGTTTTCGCTTCTGCAAGCTGATAAACTTTCTGGTACAACGCCGTCTCTTCAAAAGAGAAGCGGTCCCCTTTCTCTAACTGACGGCGAATTTCGCTGTCACTCATACCCAGTTCGCCTGCCAGTTTGCGCGTTGCCAGTTCTGTTTTACCGGGTTCTTTGCTGTCATAGCGAATCAAATCCCCATCCAGCGCCAGTTTCACGCCGCTGGCTTTGCTGACCGCGTTCTGAAACGCGGCGTTCCGACTGGCATACCAGCCGGCATTAAAGTCAGCAAAACGATATATCGGCGCGCTGTAACTGGCGGGATAATTCAGTAAATGGTAAGTACCAAACCATAATCCGCCGCGACGACTAAAGACTTCCTGACGGACAGTACCGTCCATTTTCCACGGATAGCCTTTGGTATGCTGTTCGGCAAAAGCAATGCTGACTTGCATCGGCCCACCCGTGCGCACCGGGTTAAGCGAACCAAACAGCGTCTGGCCCATCGGCACCATGCTGATCAGATCGTCAAAAATCGCGCTTAACTGCTTTTCTGTACGCACGGAATCTAACCGTTCGCTGTAACTTTTGCCGTTTGGTGATTTAATTTTCAGCGCGGTATGAACCAAAAAAGCGGGGATATGCATCCGTTCGGCGCGACGGTCAATCTCTTGCCAGGCAATTTTACTTAAGCCCGGAACGGCCGGATCCGCCTGATAATTAGACTCCTGCTGTGCCACCGCCAGCACCGAGCAGACGTTTTCCAGCGTCGGTGCCAGCCCCTGACTTTCAAAAGTGGTGGCAATATCTTTCGCCCAGGCATCGCGGTCCTTCACGTTGGCGGGCAACTTCTGCCGCACGACGCTCGCTACATCTATCGCTTTTTCGCCCTTTTTCAACGGTTGCGGAGCCTGACTACTACACCCCGCTAAAACCAGAACCGCCAACAATGAAAGCGAAGAAAGACGAGTGAACTGCGACATTACCTCTCCTTTTTAACTCAACGTATGGGTTACTTCCTGAATTTTGTCACCATCCAGCTCATGTTCAAAGCTGCGCAGACGTTTGTAGATAGACATTAACTCTACCAACGTAGTCCATGAGTTAATCAGATACTGGAAAGCACCGCGCACCTGGCCGAAAACGTTGGTAATTTGCGTCATCAGGCCGAGCGTAATCGTACCGGCAACAATCGACGGAAACAGCAAGAACAAACCGAAAACGTTATCAACCTGCAAATAGAGAATGCGGGCAATATTGAAATACATATAGTGAAAATAGAGACGAAAATAGTTCTTCCGCACGGCGCTGAACAGCTCGCGTACCGTTGGCGGCGTCGCGCGCGATGCATCGTCTTCACCATAAACCAACTCTTTACGATAAGCCGCTTCTACGCGCTGGTTTTTAAATTCCAGTCCCGGCAGTTTGATCCCCACCACCGCCAGCAGCCCGGTGCCCATCAGCGACCAGACGATGGTAGCAATCACCAGGCCATACGGAATATGTCCAATAATCGGCAATTCCGGCACATGCGCGGAGAGCGTCACCAACACCGGCAAGAAGGCGATCAACGTCATGATAGCGTTGATAAAACTTACCCCCATATTTTCCAACGTAGAGGCAAAACGCATAGTGTCTTCCTGCACACGCTGGGCGGCACCTTCGATATGACGGAGTTGTTGCCAGTTTGCCATGTAGTACTCGTTCATCGCTGTACGCCAGCGGAACACATAGTGGCTAACAAAGAAATTGTTCAACACACTGATCACTACCGCAATCAGCGCAATCCCCAGAAAGACGCCCACTTCGCGATAAAACTGTTCAATGGTCACTTTATGCGGCGAACTTAGCGCGGTTTGGATCAGATCATAGAACGGCGCATACCAGGCGTTGACGGCAACCCCAACTTCCACCAGAAACCAGGTAACGAAGATAATCAGCGCAGTACCGAGTATTGACCAGTATTGCCAACGATGCGGGCTGTATATAAACCAGAACAGCGCAAAGAGTCCTACACAAACAATGTAGTAAGCATAAAAAACCAGGAAGTCTAATGACCAGAAACGGGCGGCGCTAATCGGGATCTGCCCGGAAGCCCCGGTGATACGAGCCACCCAATCACCACCACCGGCTTGCCAGAAGATCACGGCAATCAATGCCCAAACAAAGGCCGAGAGGAAAAACGTACCCGGCTTTGGGAAAAAAGACTTAAACATATGCTCTCCTGCTAACTTCTTATCATTTTAACAACTGCTGTGCATAAACCGCATGACCACTCCAAAGAGCAAGCCAAATGAAACCGCCCATTGTGACCAATGGCAAGCTACTTAGTTCGTCAACCTGAACGTAAGAATTGTTTCGACGGATTTCACAAACAAAGGATTGTTTACATTAGCGGATTAACACGCGCAGGATCACAAATGCAGGCATTGGTGAGCAGGAAAAAGAACGTGTTTACGCGCCGTTACGTTTTTAACACTATTATTGCACTAATTCGCCCTTTGCAATCCATCTATGAGTAGTATAAATACGCTTAGTTACCTTCATTTAATTTATGGACACCACCGTTGAAACGTAGTCTGCTTTTTTCTGCCGTGCTGTGTGCGGCGTCATTGACCTCCGTCCATGCGGCGCAGTCGATCACCGAACCGGAGTTCGCCTCTGATATTGTCGATCGCTATGCCGATCATATTTTTTACGGCAGCGGTGCCACGGGGATGGCCCTGGTTGTTATCGATGGTAATCAGCGCGTCTTCCGCAGTTATGGGGAAACGCGTCCCGGTAATAACGTTCGCCCACAATTAGATTCTGTCGTGCGAATTGCGTCGCTCACTAAGCTGATGACCAGTGAGATGCTGGTGAAATTGCTCGATCACGGGACGGTGAAATTAAACGATCCGCTAAGTAAATATGCGCCGCCAGGCGCACGCGTGCCGACCTACAATGGAACGCCCATTACGCTGGTGAATCTGGCAACCCATACCAGCGCCCTGCCGCGTGAACAGCCCGGCGGCGCAGCAAATCGTCCGGTGTTTGTCTGGCCGACTCGCGAGCAACGTTGGAAATACCTTTCCACCGCCAAACTAAAAGCCGCACCGGGTAGTCAGGCTGCATATTCCAACCTCGCATTCGACTTACTGGCAGATGCGCTGGCGAATGCTTCCGGCAAACCATATACGCAGTTGTTTGAAGAGCAGATTACCCGTCCGCTGGGGATGAAAGACACCACATACACACCATCACCGGACCAGTGCCGTCGTTTAATGGTTGCCGAGCGCGGGGCCAGTCCTTGTAATAATACCCTGGCGGCAATAGGCAGCGGCGGTGTTTATTCCACGCCTGGCGATATGATGCGCTGGATGCAGCAGTATTTGTCGTCTGATTTTTATCAGCGCAGCAACCAGGCGGATCGTATGCAGACGCTGATTTATCAACGCGCGCAGTTTACGAAAGTGATCGGCATGGATGTACCCGGTAAAGCAGATGCGCTCGGTTTAGGCTGGGTATATATGGCACCGAAAGATGGGCGTCCGGGAATTATTCAGAAAACAGGCGGCGGTGGCGGATTCATTACCTATATGGCGATGATCCCGCAAAAAAATATTGGTGCTTTTGTGGTCGTCACGCGTTCGCCGTTGACACGCTTTAAAAATATGAGTGATGGCATCAATGATTTGGTGACCGAACTTAGCGGGAATAAACCATTGGTCATCCCCGCGTCCTGATTAATACTCTGAAGGCAAACGGTTGATAGCAACCAGTTTGCCTTTATTCATTTCGATATAGCCGCCCTTGCGTAAAGCCGCGAGAACTTCTGCCACGACAGAACGTGATATGCGTGTACGTTGATGGATATAATTCATAACACCAATACGTGAACGCAATTCGTCATTCCAGTCAATCATTGATAATAAAGTAGCGCGGATTTGTTCATAGGAATTGTGACCAATGAGCTGAACGTCACGTAATTCCAGAATTCGATTTTGCCAGGCTAACCAATAGAAAGCGTCACGCCAGAGTTGATGTTGTTCAATAAGAGCAATGGTTTGTTTGGCAGGCAGATGATATCCCATACAGTTTCCTTCTGATATTAATTTGTATGGTATATCGTTTTTCATTAATCCATCAGCCAGACCCATAATATAAGGAGCCTGGGTAATACCGATAAGTACGTTTTCTTCTCTACGCAGAGAGATAACACCTTCTAAAATAACGAATGTATCTTCGCTATTAACATCACTTGAAAATATAACTTGTTTTTCATTATTAAACTCGAAGCGCGTGCCGTATCTGGACAAACATTTATCGAGCTTACCAAATTCCTGAAGAGGTTTAACTACAGATAACATTTGCGCGTCCTTTGCAGTAATGCCCGTCAAATCCTTGACGGGCATTATTTAGATTAAATTACCTATTTCTTCAGAATGAAGAATATTACCAGGTATATTTAACACCCACATTAGCGGACCAGTCTTGATCTACGTCACCGCCACCGAGGTAGTTAGCATCGGTATAGGCACTGAAGTTCTTGGTAAAGCTGAACTGAGTACCCAGACCAACACGTACCGCAGACCCTTCAGTACCGTTATCGATGGAATCGCCGTTCACATCGTTATCGTTGTTAGAGTCGTCGTAGACGTAAGCCAGTTTGAAGTACGGAGTCAGAGCCTGGTCTTCGCTGTAAGTGAAGGTATAACCTGCATCTACACCCAGCTCATAACGCATGCTGTCGTAAGACTGACCGTCAACTTTCATGTCGTTGCTCAACTGGTAGTCATCACCAGACTGGAACAGACCAGAAACGCTGCCGTAAGGCGTTACGTAACCAGCATCACCCAGTTTGAAGTCGTAACCGGCTTTCAAACCGAAGCCCCACGCGTCAGAGTTGGTGCTACCGTCAACGTAAGTACCGTTGCTCATGGTTGCAGACAGATCGTTGTTGAAGTGAGAGTAGCTCAAGCTACCATCAACAAAGATGTTGTTCGCGAAGCGAGCAGAAGAGTAGATGTAGGCAGACTGGCTGTCTTGATCCACCTGACCAGAACGGTCTGAAGTGGTCAACAAAAACTGGCCACCGAGTTAGAGTTTTTCCAGTATCGATTTTCCGATTCGTTTGGGGGTAATCCACCGTTATATTCGTGCGGTCTTAGTGCGCTGTAATATCCAACGATATAGTCCGTTATGGCGTGAGCTGCCTCGCTGAAGCTTACGTAACCCACCACCGGCATCCATTCGTTCTTCAGACTCCTGAAGAAGCGTTCCATTGGGCTGTTATCCCAGCAGTTTCCGCGCCGGCTCATACTCTGCCTGATCTGGTATCGCCACAATAACTGCCGGAACTGCCTGCTCGTATAATGACTGCCCTGATCGCTGTGGAACATCACCCCGCCGGGCTTACCACGGGTTTCCCATGCCATTTCCAGCGCTTTCATGGTGAGCCTGCTGTCCGGCGAGAACGACATGGCCCAGCCCACTGGTTTTCTTGCGAACAGGTCGAGAACAACGGCGAGGTACGCCCAGCGCTTACCCGTCCAGATATAGGTCACATCACCGCACCACACCTGATTTGGCTCGGTCACGGCGAACTGCCGTTCAAGATAGTTAGGGATAGCAACATGT